>PVWD01000410.1 GCA_003003615.1 filamentous cyanobacterium CCP2
GGCCTCACATGACCGACGCTGACATGTCTGGCGCGGTTGATCATCGACACTGGAAGCGGCCGCCCTTCATCCCTCGGGCCTTGCTGCGCTGGGCGCTGTCTGGCGGCGGCCTGCTCTATCTCGTTCTCTCCCTCTTCTCTTTTTCTTTGCCCTTTTTCCCTCTCTCTTCCTTCCTTTCTCCCCTCCCTCTCTTCCTCCCTCACTTGTGTATTGATATTGCAGTTCTGCAAACGAAACAATCTTATTCTATAAAGATATAAAGAACCTTAAAGGACTTTTTTGTTCTCGATGCTATGTCAATCTGAATTTACATCGCTTGACTTTCTCCAGGATCGTAAAAAGTTATATCAGTTTCTTGACTTTTGTCGCCAAAAATCGATCGCAGATCATCACCCTAAAATTGTCAGTATTTCCTTAGAAATTGATCCAGTTGATCCACTAGTCTCGCTTTGTCAAGTTGCAAACCCAAATCAATTTCATTTCTATTTTGAAAACCGAGAGTGCGATCGGGCAATTGCTGCGATCGGTGCGGTGCGATCGATTCAGTTGTATGGAGAAAACCGTTTTTCTCAAGCGCAAACATTTATTCAAGATTGTCTCAGCCACCTCATTTCTAATCGTTCATTTGAATGTGCAATTGCACCTCATTTTTTTTGCAGCTTTACATTCTTTGATCAAGATTCTGGAACCAATCAACCCTTTGCTCCGGCAACTGTCTTTCTACCGCAATGGCAAATCGTTTGCTGGCAGTCTGAATGCGTTTTAATTGCGAATTTAGTCGTTGATTCTGATTCTGAAATCAACCATCTTGCGGAGACAATTTGGCAGGAATTTCAGTCGATCCAACACAGCCAATATCATCCTTTTCTCTTTTCTTCCCAACTGCAAAACTTATTTAATTGGGAAATTATTGATACTCACGATTTTCAATCAACCGTCATTTCGGCTTTAGAATCGATTCAAAATCGACGTTTAGAAAAGCTGGTTTTGGCCAATGCGGTGGATGTGGTTTCACCTTTGCCGTTTCAGTGGGGGCACTCGTTGCACAACTTGCGCCAGGTTTACCCAGATTGCTATGTTTTCTCGGTTGGTAATGGAAATGGGCAATCCTTTATTGGAGCTAGTCCAGAGCGGTTGCTTAGCATCCAAAATCAACGCTTGGTGACAGATGCCCTGGCAGGTTCAGCTCCTAGAGGTCGATCGCGAGAGCAGGATACTGCCTTGGCAAAAAGCTTGCTGAAAAGCGACAAGGAGCGACGCGAACATCAACTTGTTGTGGACTTTATCACTCAAAGATTGGCTCAGTTTGGCTTAAATGTTCACCTTGCCCAGGAGCCTGCCTTACTCCGCCTGTCTAATATTCAACACTTACACACTCCGATTCGAGCAACCCTTCCTGCAACGCTACATCCGTTGGAGTTACTTGCTGAATTGCACCCGACTCCTGCTGTGGCTGGGCTGCCCAGAGACATCGCCTGCGAACAGATCCAGCGTTATGAAGGGTTTTCTCGATCGCTGTATGCGGCTCCTTTGGGCTGGGTGGATGCGCTGGGTAATGCGGAATTTGTTGTAGGGATTCGATCGGCGTTGCTGGATGGGCATTATGCGCGGCTTTATGCGGGAGCCGGAATTGTGGCGGGGTCTGACCCCCGTCGGGAAATGGCAGAGGTTCAGCTCAAACTGCAAGCTCTTTTACGGGCTTTGGTGTAGACAATAGAGATGGAAGAATGCGATGTAGAGAAAATTGGGCTGGGCGCAATGGAAGAGTTACTCGAACTGAAAGCGCGGCTTTTGAAAGGAGATCTCAAGGGTTCTCTGGCGATCGTGGAAGACCTGGAGGAAATGGGGCGGAAGGGAATTATCAAAACGATTCGCAGCTACGCCGTGATTTTGTTGTTGCATCTAATTAACCAACAAGCAGAGAGCGCACAACGCGATCGTGGGAGGTTTCCATCCGCAATTCTGTTCGAGAAATTCAGCGGGAAAATCAACGCCGCAAGGCAGGAGGTTATTATCTAACGCCAGCCGAATTACAAGAGGTTTTGGCAGAGGCGTATCTCAATGCGATTGACGAAGCATCCCTTGAGGTTCAGGAAGGAAGATACGAGACAGAAGAGCTAGAAGATTTCATTAACAAAGACGAGTTACTCGATCGAGCATTGAATTTGATTACTCCCTATCAATGAACTAACGGGCTACCTATTGACAGATCGCAACTCCTGCCCAATTTGCTTCATGATGGCAAGCACCTGATGGAGGCACGGATGACCTGGCAACAACAGCATGATATCCGAGATGCTGTACTGAGGTGTTGGCTGCTGCACCAGCTTGAGAAAGGCATAGCTGCTGCCGTTTGTCACCATGCCATACGCTGGTAATTATGGATTTTGAGTGTGCATCATCTGCATGAATTGTTCAATGTCGGCAGCAGCATCTTCCAAAGCATCAACATCGATCGTCTGGGAACAGTGAGAAGGTTTTTGGGAAGGCAATTTGGGTTCAGAAGAGGTTTGATCTGCGTTCTCATTTTCACAATCCTGAAATCGCTGCCCCAACTGGTCTAAGGACTCCATAAAGGCTCTAGCGGCCGTATGACGGAATTCTTCTGGCTGATTTTGATTCATAAAGACTGATTTGCCCTCAAATCACCAAATGATTCATGCATAGGGTTCCCATTTGGAGTCCGATCGCTGCATAGTGGAAATGCGAATTAGTTGAGTACTGATCTTTGTAGTGATGATAATTGGGTGTTGTCTAACCGACCCTTCAGCGTTGAGAATTAAACAAGGCATTACCCAGAGGGAGAGCAACAGTGAGTCACGGACTTGATTATGACTTGGTGATTATTGGTGCTGGTGTAGGCGGACATGGAGCTGCCCTCCACGCAGTTCGTAGCGGACTGAAAACCGCCATTATTGAAGAAGCCGATATGGGCGGAACCTGCGTGAACCGGGGCTGTATTCCTTCTAAAGCACTGCTAGCCGCATCCGGGAGAGTGCGAGAACTGCGGGATGCCCACCACCTTAAGGGATTAGGAATTCAAGTACAAAACGTTTCTTTTGAGCAACAGGCGATCGCCGACCACGCCAATAACTTAGTCCTAAAAATTCGCGATGACCTGACCAACAGCCTCAAAAGATTAGGGGTTGAAACCATTCGAGGACGAGGCAAAGTTGCAGGGCATCAAAAAGTTACCGTCACAACGGAATCTGGGGAGCAAACCATTACTGCCCAGGACATCATGATTTCGTCTGGCTCAGTTCCCTTTATTCCGCCTGGCATTGAAACCGATGGAAAAACCGTTTTTACGAGCGATGATGGCGTAAGGCTTGGCTGGTTGCCAGACTGGGTGGCCATTATTGGCAGTGGTTATATTGGGCTGGAATTTGCTGATATTTACACGGCTTTGGGCTGTGAAGTGACGATGATCGAAGCCCTCGACCAATTGATGCCAGGGTTTGATCCAGATATCGCCAAACAAGCTCAGCGTGTACTGATTGGGCCTCGCGATATTGAAACCAAAGTGGGGATATTGGCGAAGAAAGTGACTCCTGGTTCCCCCGTCGTGATTGAACTGGCAGATGCCAAAACCAAAGAGGTTGTAGAAGTCCTAGAAGTGGATGCCTGCTTAGTGGCAACCGGACGCATTCCCGCTACCAAAGATTTGGGGCTGGAATCAGTCGGTGTGGAACTCGATCGTCGAGGTTTTATTCCCGTCAATGACCAGATGGCTGTTTTGGTAGACGGACAACCTGCCCCTCATCTATGGGCGATCGGCGATGCCACTGGCAAGATGATGCTGGCTCATGCTGCTTCGGCCCAAGGCATTATTGCCGTTGAAAATATTTGTGGACGATCGCGCACCGTAGATTATCGCAGTATTCCTGCCGCCGCCTTTACCCATCCTGAAGTTAGCTTTGTGGGGTTAACGGAACCTGCCGCCAAGGAACTGGCTGAAGCAGAAGGTTTCAAAGTGGCAACCGTCCGCTCCTACTTTAAGGGCAACTCCAAAGCCATTGCCGAAGGCGAAACTGACGGTCTGGCAAAGGTGATCTATCGGGAAGACACCGGAGAAGTTTTGGGCGTTCATATCTTTGGCTTCCATGCCTCCGACCTGATCCAAGAAGCCGCCAACGCGATCGCCCAACGCGCTTCCGTTCACGACCTCGCCTTCTTTGTACACACTCACCCAACCCTCTCAGAGGTGCTGGATGAAGCCTACAAGCGAGCAATGGAAGTTTAAGAGAGAGGAGAGAGGAGAGAGGGCGAAGTAGAGTGGTAGATTGGATTAGTCTGGGTATGCCCAGATTTTTGTGTCAGGTCCGGTCGGCTTCGTTATTCCAATCTCCCGCAGATGAATCGCGGGCTACTGAAAAAGTCTGATGAATCAGACTGGGAAAGGATTTCAGTCCATTTCAATGGACTTGCTCTCATAGCCCGCAATTGATTCGCGGGCAGTCTATCGGATTGACAGGCACAGTCAAATTTACAGTTCCTTAAGTCTTGCATTTATCTTGCAGATTATCTGTGCCAGTACGAAGTGCCTCTAGCCGAGAAAATCTAACATTTTCTGGAATGTTGGGTTCCATATTTC
>PVWD01000411.1 GCA_003003615.1 filamentous cyanobacterium CCP2
GTCTGTAAATCTCCCATGCCCTAGACTAAAATTTGGGTGAACAGAAAAAGTCAGTTGATGGAAGTTAGGCAAACCATCGGGGAATCCGTAGCCCAGTCATCTCGCCTGCCACAGAACGATCGCCCGATCGCAATAACTCAATTTAATTTTCAACCTCCATAAACGGACTAAAAGCAGGTAAGGCAAGGGTTTTAACCTGTTTCAACCTTTAATTCCCACTCCCTACTCCCTAATTCCCTCACTCCGCCCCAAACGGTCGAGGCTCGATCGCCAAATCACCCACGATCGCCTCAAAAAAGCGACTTGCCATGACGCGGTTTGCCTCATCGGTTAGGCTAGTTGGGCTTTGGAAAGCTTGCCCTTCATAGGTTTCGTAGAGGTTGTAGAAATTGAGCAGTCTGGCATTGGCGGAGGCTGCTGCTGCCTGTTCTGCTGCACTGGTGAGGCGGTTATATCCAGTTTGAAGCCGATCGCCGTAGCCGTTGCCCAGTTTTGTCAGAATCGCAGACTCTTCGGGGGGCATGGCTTCTGTCGATCGCCCAGTAATTTCCGGCTGAAGCCCAATGAGCAAACGTTTTTGAGTGGCGGAACTCCAGCGCACCATTTGCAGCAGATTTTCTTGATACCGGGCAACCCGTTGGTCAAGCTCTGTTTCATCGGCTGGTAGGTATTGATCGAGGGTTCCTTCTGGTGAAGTCAGCAGGTTTAGGGTAATTGCCGACTCATCTTCCGGCATATCGCCTTGCAGCACATAGCGATCGACCACCCGCACCGTATACAACTGGTTGAACCAATCGCCGATCGAAGTTTGCACCTGCTGGAGGGGGCTTTCCCGTTCACCACGCACCAAAGCATCCAGTCCAGGAATATCAGTTGCGGCTTGCTCACTGGGTAACAACAAGTCTTGATAGCTGTTTAGCACAATGAGAATATCGGGGCTGTAGTTAGAAACGTGCTGCATTAACAGGGCCAACTCATTGCCAGAGGCATAGCCCGGAACGGCGGCATTGATGACGCGATATTGGCGATCGGGAATGCGAGGAGGGAGTGCCAAGGCTTCACCTACCTGATCAGCCCGGAATGGCAGCGTTGCCGGTTGATAGCGGTTGGAATTTGCCCGTTGATCTGCTACGCGATCGGTCAGCAGCTTTTCAAGATGGCTGGCAAGGGTCGCTTCATTGCTGGAATTTAGTTGCCCAAAGGCGGCAGAACCCCCCAAAACAAAGATCCGCACTTCTCCTTCAGCCTTTTCTGGCGTGACAGGTTCACTTTCGCGGAAGCCCTGTTCATTGATTGTCCAAAACGGACTTTCCTGATTCGGCAAAAGCTGATACCCCATGAGCGGACTCCGGGCGGCCAGAAGTTCGCCATGATTGTTAGGAATTCCTTCATAGGGCTGCCTGTCCGAGCCTAAAAACCTGAGTCGGTAAGCTTCAACTCGCTCAGTTCCGGCAGGTGAATCGGCAGTCAGCTGCTCATTAATGCCAGCCGCATGGGTGACAGCACGGGTCAGCAACTCTAACCCAAAGGGCACTCCAATCAACAACAACACAACGGGAAGCCAAGAGCGGCGTTTTGGTTTCCGCTTCCATCGGCGATGGCGCGTGTACATGAACAGATCAATCCTCTTAACAGCAAACAGGCAATCTTGGAGTTTGGATTTCAGGCGATGAACGATGAATAGGGAAGGCAGGTCGGATCACAAGCACCCAAAATTAGTTGTCATGTCGTGAGCTTCTCCAAAATTGCACAAAAATCAGTAACAACGCCTTCTCGATTTTCAAATGTCAAAATGGGAACATGCACAAACAGACAAAGTGTACCTGGAGAATGGCATTTTAGATAATTTAGTATGCCATAGTATAGTGCATTACAAACAAACCGCCCGGCATCATGGCTGATTTCGGTGAGGCTCAACCCGGCAACGAGGTCTTCTAAGTTAGCAGACGTTTGAAGCTGCCGATGCCGATTTACTGCCCTGGATTCTAAACTGAGCCTGTTGCGAAATTCTGCCATACCGCAGCAAAGTACCACATCTGGCTGGAGTTGGTTAATTTTATGAACGGTAATGGATTGAGCGATCGGCAAATTGACGGGTAGCTGTCGGAGCAGATGCATCGGTTCTTTTTGCCATTGCGATGACAGTTCTACAAGCAAGTCGTCTGCCGAATTTGACAAATGATTGGCTCTCCAGGGGGCAAATGAGGTGAGTAGCGCAGTTTTAGGCATTGGCGTGCTTCCCTATACCGTTTCAGACGATTAAGCTTGGGTTAATAATAATCGCAGCATTCACCCACTCTGGAACTTGGTTTAGCTTATGTCACGCAATATTCTCGACAAGGTACTGGAATTTAATTGGGGGCGTGATCCTGAACGGCTGCTATTAAAGTATCGAAAAATGCGATCGAGCAGCTATTCTTTTTACCGAGCCACCTGCCATTTGTTCTATGAAGACTGGGCTGCCAAGGCTCCAACGATCGATCCGGCCGCTTCAGCCCCAATGATCTGGATTTCAGGAGATTTGCACCTGGAAAATTTTGGCAGTTTCAAAGGAGATGACCGCCAAGTTTACTTTGGCATGAATGATTTTGATGAAGCCATTCTTGCCCCCTGCACCTGGGAACTGGTTCGCTTTTTGGGTAGCGTTTTTGTGGCAGTTCACACCTTGGGCATTGACCACGCTGAAGCACGGCATTTGGGCGATCGTTACCTCAAGGCTTACACAGAGGCTTTGGAGTCGGGCAAGTCCAGAACGGTTCACTCCGTCACTGCGGAAGGAATGATTAAAGATTTGCTCAAGGAGTTAGATCAGCGCAAGCGGAAAGACTTTTTAGACCGCTACACCCGATTAAAAAAAGACAAACGCCAGATTGTAATTGACCCAAAGCGATTTGTCACCATTCCCGCAGAACGCCGATCGCAGATTGAATCTTTTATGAGCAAATGGGCAGAAACCCAGGAAAACCCAGCGTTTTTTCAAGTTTTAGATGTCGCCGGACGGCTCTCAGGAACGGCCAGCATGGGCTTAATGCGCTACTTGCTTCTTGTGGAAGGGCAGGAATCACCCGATCGAAATTACCTACTGGATTTGAAGCAGACCCATCCCTCCTGCTTGCAGCCCCACCTTCAAACGGCGCAGCCCACCTGGGAAAATGAAGCGGTGCGCGTTGAAACCATTCAACGACAAGCCCAAGCCGTTCCACCTGCCCTGCTCCATGCCGTCACCCTGGAAGGAGAACCTTTTTTGCTCCGCGAACTGCAACCCACCCAAGACAAACTAAGCCTGAGCGGCTGGAATGGTAAGCTCGAACGGCTAGAAACGGTGGTCGAAACAATGGGGCAGATTACCGCCTGGAGCCAACTCCGCAGCAGTGGTCGGAGAGGTTCTGCAACTGCTGATGATCTAGTAGCATTTGCGGAAAATCCCGCATGGCATGATCTACTGCTGGATTATGCGGAGTCCTATGTCACCCAGGTGGAAGCAGATTATCAGGATTTTTGTGCGGATTACGAAAAAATGGTGGCTCGCTAACTTCTTAATTTTTTTTAAAAATGTCCCAAAAACTAAAAAAGATGTTTTCTGCGTAGCAGCCATTTACCATGACATGGGATATGATCACCATCGAAGCGTCGTTTAGCAGTTGACGAAAAGGTATACCACAATGCAGTTCCTTGGGATCTCTGCGCGAATCGCCTCATGTTTCGTATGGTTTGGAGAGGATCGTGACTATTTACATTGGTAACCTGTCCTTTCAGGCTACTGAAGAGGATTTAAGGGAAGTTTTTGCTGAATACGGTAAAGTCAGCCGAGTTAGTCTTCCTACGGATCGTGAGACGGGCAGAAAGCGCGGCTTTGCGTTTGTAGAAATGGAAGATGAAGCACAGGAGGATCAGGCGATCGCCGAACTGGACGGAGCCGAGTGGTTGGGTCGAGAGATCCGCGTTAACAAGGCAAAACCCCGTGAGAATGGGGGTGGAAACCGGAGAAACGGCAGCTTCTAGAGATTTTGGATTTTGGATTTTAGACTTTGGAATGGTATCTCACTGGAGGTGCCGTAAAGCGTTGCTCAGAGTTTTACATTGCTGAGCAGATTCGTTGCCTCAATTCTAAATCTAGCTTCTAAGATCTAAAGTTGTACCTTCCTGGAGTCGCTAATGTCTTGGTCGCGCCTGCTAGCCGTCATTGTCGGGATCATCTTGGCGTTGGGGTTAGTCGCATGGCTGGTTGACTCGCTTTATCGGCTCTATGCTGGGGTGTCGCTGGCTTCGCCGTTCCTGGGTAATCTGCTCCTGGCGTTTTTGCTGCTGCTGTTAGCCTTGCTGATTGCAGTGGTGATTTATTACGCCTTTTTGTTCGGTCGGCCCAAGCGTCAGCGTCCCCGTCCTCAGGTTCCTGTGCAGCGATCGGAAGCGGCAAAAGGTTCCCTGGAAGCAGTTCGGCAGCAGGCGACTCAAATTCAGGACGAAATCGCCCGGCAGGCACTGTTAGAACGATCGCGAGAGCTAGAAGCAAGCTTCTTGCGGCGGGAATTTCGATTGGTGGTGTTTGGGACAGGCTCAGCCGGAA
>PVWD01000107.1 GCA_003003615.1 filamentous cyanobacterium CCP2
TTAACCATTGCCCGTCTGTATCAGTGCGGTTTCTGTCGTGTTGAAGATTGGTCACGTCCGCTTCCCTTTTCCCAGATTCAAGAGGCAACCACCAAAGAACCCGGAGAAGTGATGCGAATTTACAAGCGATCGATGACGCTCTAACTTCTTCTAACTCTTGTGGGGTGGGCATCTTGCCTGCCCAGTCAAAGGAGGGGCACCATTTGCCATAAGGGAAATTGGCATAACGAAGCCGATCGGAGCCTGACACAAAAATCTGGACATCCCCCTGCATCCAAATCAGCGATCACTTCGTACATTAGTTGAACACTTCAACAACTGATGATTTTTCAAAGGTCTGGACACATCCATGAACAAGCCCAAGCGCATTCTATTCAACCTTTTTCTTGGCACAGTGACCTGTATTCTGCTAATTGGTGGTTCAAACTTCTCGCTCAACCACAATGCGTTTGCCTCGATTTTGAATCTGCCCACCAGCCAAGTTTCTCTGGCTCCCACTCAAGACTTGCCCGCCTCGAATTTAGTCGCAAGTTTGCATGAAGCTGAGTCTGCCTTAATGGCTCAAGGGGCTTCTGGGCAAGCAGTCACTCGCTATGTGGCAGTGTTAAAGCGATCGGACGTTGTCCCAACCACACCCTCAACCTCTGCGTTTGGGGCGGCCGGAGCCGTGCTGATGGGCGATCGTTTGGTGATTCGGGGAGACTATAGCAACCTAACCAGTGCCCTACGGGACTATGCCACCGATCCGCTTGATCCACCTAACCCCAACATCACTTCTGGGATACATGTCCACATGGGTGAACCAACGGAAAATGGCCCCTTCCAATATGCACTCACCGTGATGCCAAATGCTTCAGAGCGTGCAGGTCGGTTCTCTGGTGAATACACCTTAACGACTGAACAGCTTCAGGCTTTGTCAATGGGCAAGCTGTACGTAGACATCCACACCACTCGCAACCGAGGCGGAGAACTTCGAGGCATTTTCCAAGCGTATTAGTCGCCAGATCTTTAGATCTCTCATCCTCAATGGGTGGTAAGTCCAGTGAGATAATTTCCCTAGGGCTTACGCAAAACCTTCATTTGTAGGGTGGGCACTGCCCACCTTACGCTAGAGCTGGAGGTATGAAACAGAGCTTGCGTAAGTTCTGTTCCTGTAGGATGGGCATCTTGTCCGTCCTCTCTCCAGGAAACAAAGCACCCGCCCTACCGTAAGCAAATTAAATTTCGACTTGCTATCCCCCCCTCTGGCAACACAGGAGCAGAACAAAGGTGGCACAGTCTTCTCATACAGTCTTCTTATAATGTTGTAGGATGCTTGCGGCTAGCGTTACATTGTTTCATGGTTACGTTCCCTGTTTGCTAGTCAGAATTAGGTATTTTTAAGTCTAAAAGGGGCAATTCCTGAAGCAGGGAATTCAGCCAAAAACAACGTTCCGCAGTGTGTATACAATGCAGTCTGAGCAACCTGGTAATCAAGAAGCCTCTTTACCTAGCCAGACAGATGCAGAATTGTTCCTCGCTCTGAGGAATGGTCAGGCGGCTGCACTTGGTGTGATTTACGATCGTCACGCTGGATTGGTCTACGGATTGGCTTTACAAACGTTGGGCAACCCTCAGGAAGCAGAGGACTTGACCCAAGATATTTTTCTGACCCTGGCAAGAGGATCTTCTTATGATCCTAGACGAGGTTCCCTTCGGACATTTCTCGCAATTTTGACCCGATCGCGATCGATCGATCGAATCCGCTCTCGCAGTAGCAAACAAAAATTAGCCGATCGCTGCAACCCAGATCTCCAGCAGGAAGTATCGTCTAATACTCCGCTTGACCACGCCACCCAGTATGAACAATCTCAAGAGGTGCAAGAAGCTCTCGCCCAACTGTCTGATAGCCAGCAGCAAATTTTGAAAATGGCTTATTACGATGGTCTTAGTCAGTCAGAAATTGCGACACAGTTGAACATACCGCTCGGTACAGTGAAAGCAAGAGCGCGAAGAGGTCTCCTCAAACTACGCCAAACCCTTACATCGTTCACCCGATAGTTTACCGACCATGTCAATGCCTTCAGACCAGTTAGAATTACTGATTGCGGGGTATGTCCTTGGAGACCTGACCCCAGAGGAGGCAGCAGAATTTGAGCAACTCTTGGCCAAGTACCCGGCGATCGCAGAAGATGTTGCACAGATGCAAACCTCACTGGAACGCGCCTACGCCCCACCGGACGTTCCTCCCCCTCCGCACCTCCGTTCCGCAATTCTCAATCAAGTGCATTTAGCAGAACCCCTGCTAGATACAAGTTCGACAAATTCCCTACCCAGTCCTCCCGCCGTTTTTACCGCCCGACAGCAGCGATTCCCTTGGCGAAGAGTGTTTGATCTGGCGGCAGCCTCTATCATTCTGGCCTTAGGGTTTTACAACTACCGATTACAGCAGGCTCTACAGACAGCACAACCCAGCCAACCAGATGCCATCCTAACCTATTCCCTCCAACCGATTCAGGCAGGAAGTGAAGCCTCTGCCAGGGTTGTGGTTGACCCGAATACTCTAGAAGCCACTTTAATGGTGGAAAATTTGCCACCGTTGCCGCCCAATCAGGTTTACGTCATGTGGACAGTTTTAGAACCAAACGCCCCATTTACTACGGATGATAAAGATGCAATTTTGACGGAAGTGTTTCGGGTGGATGAGCAAGGCAACTTTACGGAAACGCTGCCGGTGCCGGTGGTCTACCGCGTTGAGGGGGTTGTCACCAATGTTGCTGTAACGATTGAAGATGCTGCCGCTCCACAACTGCATGTGGGGGCACCTGTCGTTATTGCTCAACCCCTATAATGCTTCTGGTGATAAATGCCAAATTCACGCTAAACTCAGAACCCACAGCAAATCAGGGGCTACAAACTGCCATCGCATGATTGACCTAACTGGAAAAACGATTTTAGTGACGGGAGCCTCACGGGGCATTGGGGCAGCGACGGCCCTCACCCTCAGCCGATCGGGTGCGAATGTGATCCTACACTACAGCCAGGGGAAAGCTGAAGTGGAACAAGTTGCGGCATCCTTGACAGGCAGATATTTCCTGCTCCAAGCGGATTTGGCTAGTCCTGGTGCGGCGATCGAGCTATGGCAAAGGGCAATTTCCTGGAATGGAACGGTTAATGTCTTGGTAAATAATGCCGCAGTGATGCCGTATGCCAGCGTGGAAGATGACTGGGCCGTGTGGTCGCAGGCGTGGCAAACGACGTTGCAGGTCAATCTTATTGCAGTGGCGGATCTCTGCCGAGAAGCCATTCACCACTTTAAAACGCAGCCACAGGGAACCATCATCAATATTGCCAGCCGTGCCGCCTTCCGAGGAGATGCCCCGGACTTTATGCATTATGCCGCCGCAAAAGGAGGTGTGGTTGCCTTGACGCGCAGCATTGCACGAGGATTTGCCAAAGACAATATTCTGGCGTACACGGTTGCTCCTGGTTTTGTTCACACCGAGCGAATCGCCCAATTGATGCAGGAGCGTGGGGCAGACGGCATCACCCGCGACATTCCGATGGGGCAGCCGGTTCCCCCAGAAGAAGTGGCTAACGTGGTAGCGTTTCTCGCTTCAGGTCTGGCTTCCCACGCCACAGGCAGCACGATCGACATTAACGGTGCTTCCTATGTCCGGTAGTTCTGTTTGCCCTCAAAGCCAGGGGAGAGGACTAACTTTTGCCTATTAAAATTTAGAGCTTTCCCTAGCAACGCTATGATTGGTGGAGGTTAAGTCTGCCGATCGATTGAACACATGAAAGCATTAGTCACTGGTGCAAACGGCTTCACGGGTTCCCATTTAGTCAAAGCGTTGGAACAGCGAGGGGATACAGTCGTAGGGTTGGTTCGCAAGACCAGCAATTTATCTCGCCTTGAGAAGACCAACATCCAAAAGGTATATGGCGATATTACCGATCGCGATGCCCTGAAAACTGCGATGGCAGGGGTAGACGTGGTCTTCCATACGGCGGCCTACGTGGAACTGGGGCTGGTTGATGCTGCCCAAATGGGGCGGATTAATGTGGAAGGAACCCGTGCCGTTTTAGAAACCGCCAGAGCCACAGGTGTGCCTAAAATGGTCTATTGCAGCACGATCGGGGTTTATGGTGACACCCAAGGGCGCGTGATTGATGAAACCTTTCAGCGGGAACAGCAGGATTTTTCATCGCCCTATGACGTAACAAAATATCAAGCTCAGCAATTGGTAGATCAGGCTGCGGCTGAAGGGTTTCATGTTGTCAGCGTCATGCCCTCTGGCATTTTTGGAGCCGATGACCCTCACTTTGGCCCCGTCCTGCAAACTTACCGCAAAGGGAAGCTGAAAGTGTGGGCTGGGGGCGATCGCATTACAGGTATTGTCCATGTGGATGATCTGGTAGCTGCCATGCTTCTTGCCGCCGAAAAAGCCCCTCCTGGCTCTCACTACATCATTTCCACAGGCGAACTCAGCACCCGTGAGATGTTTGCTTTTCTCAGCCAGGAAACCGGAGTCCCTGTCCCTAGGGAAATTCCAGAGCCGATCGTCCGCATTGCTGGAAATATCCTGGATGGGATCGGTCGTACTTTCTCCTGGAACCCCCCCATCAGCCGGGAACGAGTTCACTATTTATACGATCGCTGTGTCCGCGTCAATGCCAACAAAGCCAGACAAGAACTGGGCTGGAACCCGCGATCGGTGGAGCAAACCTTGCGGGATTGTTTAGGAGAGAACTGACGGCTGAGGAGGGCAGAGGTGGCAATCGGTAATCAGTGATGAGCGATCGGTGATGACCCAATATACAATCTGCTCATTTCCTCTCCCGTGCAGACGCAACATGTCACGTCTCTTCCCCACTCCCCGCTCTCCATTCTCAGCATCCCCTAATTTTTTGCTCAGTTATTCATCATTCTCCAGGAATCGATCGCGTTTACAGTGAAGGCAATCGAAGATGTTTTGCGTTCACCGATGAGAGAAACCAAACCATGAATAAGCAGCCTCGCCCCTGTCCGATTCGTTTGCGAACGCTCAAGAAAACCATGAATGTTCTGAGTTTAGTTACGATCGCTTTTCTCCTAACGACGGCTCCGGCTCTGGCTCAAGATGCGGGTGCAGCGAGTGGATTTAATCCTCAAGAGTGGTTGCGGAATGTGTTGCAGTGGATTGACGGTTTGGGAGCCATTGGAGCGATCGCCTTTATTGCCATCTATATTGTTGCGGCGGTGGCTTTCCTGCCGGGATCAATCCTTACCCTGGGAGCAGGGGTCGTGTTTGGTGTGATCCAAGGTGCCATTTATGTCTTTATTGGGGCAACGCTAGGGGCAACGCTGGCCTTTCTGGTAGGGCGATATTTGGCGCGGGGCTGGGTCTCTCAAAGGATTGCCACAAACGAGAAATTTAAGGCGATCGATGAAGCAGTAGGACGAGAGGGATTTAAAATTGTGCTGCTGACGCGCCTTTCTCCCGTTTTTCCGTTTAATTTGCTCAACTACGCCTTTGGCATTACTGGAGTCACCCTACGCGATTATGTCTTGGGCTGTGTGGGGATGATTCCTGGCACGGTCATGTATGTCTACCTTGGCTCTTTGGCAGGCAACCTGGCCATGATTGGCAGTGAAGGACAACCGACCAATCCCACTGTGCAGTGGGCCATCCGCATTATTGGCTTCATTGCCACAGTTGCGGTCACGCTTTATGTCACCCGCATTGCCCGAAAAGCCCTTTCAGAATCCATTGCTGAAACGCCCATCTCTGAAGAATCAACCCTGTAGGAGCCTGCGATGTCTCAATCTACTTTTACCACCCCCTCTGATCATGGTGTCACCGTTCCCCCAATGGACGAGTACAACCAGACCTTGCTTCATCATGTGCATCCACCGGATTGGGTCAACCCTTCGCCTCAACCCCTCTACGATTTAGTGGTGATTGGTGCTGGAACGGCCGGATTGGTTGTTGCGGCTGGGGCGGCCGGGCTGGGGCTGGGGCTAAAGGTTGCCCTGATTGAACGCCATTTGATGGGCGGGGACTGTTTGAATGTGGGCTGTGTGCCCTCAAAATGCGTGATTCGCTCTTCGCGAGTGGTGGCTGAAATGCGGGAAGCGGCAGCCTTTGGCATTAAACCCCCCGACCAGATTGAAGTGGATTTTCCAGCCGTCATGGCCCGGATGCGGCGGTTGCGGGCAGGGATCAGCCATCATGATTCAGCCGCTCGATTCCAGAATTTGGGAATTGATGTGTTTCTGGGGCAAGGAGCATTTACCGGGGAAGGGACGATCGCCATTAACGGTCAGACCCTGCGCTACAAGAAAGCCGTCATTGCCACAGGAGCCAGGGCCGCTCGCCTATCCACTCCTGGTATTGAAGCAGCAGGCTACCTGACGAATGAAACCGTCTTTTCCCTCACCGATCGTCCGCAGCGGTTGGCGGTCATTGGGGGTGGGCCGATCGGCTGTGAGTTGGCTCAGTCTTTTCGGCGGTTGGGCTGTGAGGTGGTGTTATTTCATCGCGGTTCCCACATTCTGAATAAGGAAGATGCTGATGCTGCGGAAATGGTGCAAAAGCAATTTGTGCAAGAAGGGATTCAGTTGGTTCTAGATTGCCAGCTTCAGCGCGTTGAAAAAACGGCGGCGGGGAAAGTCATCTTCTACACCTGCAATGGCCAGGAGCAGTCCGTTACGGTGGATGAAATCTTGGCGGGAGCCGGGCGTGCCCCGAATGTGGAAGGACTCAACCTGGAAGCCGTGGGCGTAGTCTATGACCAGAAGCGGGGTGTGGTGGTGAATGATTTCTTGCAAACGACGAATCCTAAAATCTATGCGGCGGGCGACATTTGCATGAACTGGAAGTTTACCCATGCGGCAGATGCGGCGGCTCGGATTGTGATTAAAAATGCGCTGTTTGCCCCGTTTGGTCTGGGTCGATCGAAGCTTAGTAGCCTGGTTATGCCTTGGGTGACGTATACCGATCCTGAAATTGCCCATGTGGGGCTATATGAACATGAAGCTCGTCAGCAGGGGATTGGGGTTAGCACGATTCACATTCCGTTCAATACTGTCGATCGCGCCATTGCCGATGGAGAGGAAGAAGGTTTCGTGAAAATCCTGCACGAAAAGGGTAAAGATAAAATCCTGGGAGCGACGATCGTGGCTCGTCATGCTGGCGAAATGATTAGTGAAGTGACGACAGCGATCGTTCATGACATTGGGCTGAGCAAGCTTTCTAGTGTGATCCACCCTTACCCCACCCAGGCGGAAGGCATTAAAAAAGCAGCAGATGCTTATCGTCGAACTCTTTTAACCGATCGGACAAAAACCTTACTGGGTGTGCTAACTAAGTTATCGTAGGGAGGTTTAAAGCGAATGATGAAGAAAAGCTGAACATTCCTATCGTTATTTTTGGTTCTTAAAGCTTTACAACGGACTAGATAGCTCAATTTGCTGACAATTCTGCTCAATGCGGAGCTGACGGTAACTTATAAAGAGACACCGCTCTCGACTGTCACATCCACGACTGCACCTGAAGGATGGGCACAGTAGAGTCATAGGATACGTCTGAGAGATTGTGACTGTTGTACGATCGCTTGGTCAAATCCTGAAGTGTGTCAGTCCGTTTAACATTTCAGGCTGTTCCAGTAGAAAACGCCCCCATTTCCTGCGCGTTGTTGACTCATGGCTTCTGTTGCTCGCAAAAACCTGTTTGAAGATATCCCCCGCTTTTTAGTAGCTCAAGCTGGAATCATGTTTGCTGTCAGCTTGGTTACGATTCAAGTGGGCGTTCTTAATGGGTTTACCCGCTCGGTCGGTGTTTTAATCGATCGCTCCGAGGCAGAGGTTTGGGTTGCTAGCGATGACATGGTGAACCTGGAACTCACGTTACCCATTCCTGCGGGGCATCTCAGTTTGGCTCAGCAGGTTTCGGGGGTGGAACGAGCAGAGGCACTGCTGTTAAGTGGTGGCATTTGGCGCAGCCCGTCGGGGCAAATCACCACCATTCGGCTGTTTGGGTTTGACCCAAGCGGACAATTATTTAGTCCGGCCCTTGGTATCAATAACCTGGATATCCTAGATGCAAATTATACGGTGATTGCCGACAAAACCAACAAAGACAGCCTGGATATCGGGGCAGCCAATGAAACCGCTAATATTGGCTCGATCGCCGTTCGGTTGGTTGGCTTAACCCAAGACACTCAGTCGATCGCGTCTAGCCCTTACCTGTTCACCTCTCTGGAAAATGCAAAAGTAATTTCCACTGGAGGGCGGACGGGAAGCCTGAACTGCCGAGTTCAGAACGGTGAATTCCTTTGTACCAATGTCTATGAGCAATCCACCGAAACGAACCCCGTTCCCACCCCCTTGACATCTACTGATCCGATTACCTATGTATTGGTCAGAGCCGAAGCAGGGCAGGACTTGGAGGATCTCAAACAGAGGTTAGAAGCGGCATTGCCCAACACTCAAGCCTATACCCGTGAGGAAATGGCAGCCCTGACGCGGGCCTACTGGGTGCGTCGGACAGGAATCGGTTTTATTTTGGGGTTGGGGGCAACGGTTGGCATTGTGGTTGGCATGGTGATTGTCGGACAGATTTTATATTCATCTGTTTCTGACCACCTCAAGGAATTTGCCACCCTCAAGGCAATGGGCGTGTCCGATCGCGTCGTTTACAGCATCATCATTCGCCAAGCATTATGGATGTCCGTCTTGGGCTACGTTCCAAGCCTGGCCCTTTGTTTGGGTTTGGGAATGTGGACGTTTGCCACACAGGGGATCATGATTTTAATCACGCCTCTAACGGCAACGGTCATCTTGGGGATCACGGTGTCCATGTGTGTGGGGTCTGCCCTCTTTGCCACTCAAAAGATCACGCGCGTTGATCCGGCGATCGTATTTAAGTCGTGACTTTCATAATGGCAGCCAAATTTCAGCAAACTTTAGCAAAGGATGAATGATTGATGTAGACGCAATATAGATGCTACGAAGCCGAAAAAATCTGACTACGATAGAAATATAAGGTGCTGTCTTAGTCGCGGTTTAGCTTTCACTCACCCATTTGATGTATCAGGTCACGGTCATGAATCGAGGTGAAAATCCGAATTGTAGATAGTTCGCAGTGAATCTACTACCAATGCCAACAGGCAAACTTGCCAACAGGTAAACAACCGATTGACTGCCGCTTTCCTCCAATCCAGCCCTTTCCGGGCATCTTAGCACCTCCAAGCTACCATGCGATTTGTGATCCACCCACCGGGAAACAGCCCAACCAACTAGCAACAGCCTAATCCATTGGAAAAGCCCATGACTGCCACGCCGATTAATTTTCAAGTGAGTTTGCCAGAACCCACAACTCGAAGCTACAACCAAACTGCTGACGCAACGTTAGACTCGTTCAACACTGGTAAGGCGATCGTTGCAAGAGGCGTGGACATGGTGTTTCAGACAGGTTCTCAACAGTTTCACGCTCTTAAAGAGATTAACCTGGATGTGAATGTAGGCGATATTCACCTCCTGATGGGGCCGTCTGGGTCAGGAAAAACAACGCTACTCTCCATTTTGGGCGGCATCCTTACGCCAACAAAGGGACGAGTTAGCCTGTTAGGACAAGAACTGACGCGGATGTCTCGCTCGAAACTAGCCAAGTTTCGCCTCAACAATATTGGCTTTATTTTCCAAGAATTTAACTTGTTCCCAGCTCTTACGGCGATCGAAAATATTGAGCTTGCCCTTGACATGAAGGGGATTAAGGGGCGAGCTGGACGCATTGCAGCAATGGATTTACTGGAGCAAGTTGGGCTGGAGCATAAGGCAAAGTCTCTCCCTCGCGATTTATCTGGCGGGCAAAAACAGCGTGTGGCGATCGCCCGTGCCCTGACTGGAAATCCACAAATCATTATGGCAGATGAACCGACTGCGGCTCTGGATTCCCAAAGCGGACATGCTGTGATTACGCTGCTACGGAAGCTGGCCAAAGAGCATAACCGCACGGTATTGATGGTGACGCACGACCCTCGCATTATTGATGTGGCAGATCAGGTGACTTATCTGGAGGACGGCATATTGCAGGAGCGTTCGTCCGCAGTGGGCTGGTAAGCGTCTGGTAGTCGTGCAAAACGCTTAATCTAAACATAATTCAAACAACAAGACCGATCGCTCCATGTGAAGAGAAAGGCGATCGGTCTTATTGCGCTTGCCTGTCTGTAATCCGCTCATTATAGCAGTCTGACAAAGGTTAGAACAGCCTCAAGCGGGGAACCCCAAAATGACCTGAAATTGTTCCAATCTTGCAGATCACGCATCAAATCATGAGTTATCAGTCACGTAGCCCTTCTCTCCTAAAATTGCTTTTGCCCTTTCCAGTTCCTCACTGTTTCCTTCCGCCGATACAATGTACCGAACCGGCTCGATGTAATCCATTCGGGCTTCACCCCGATAAACGCTGGCTCCCATTAGGGCAGCAATCAAACTACCCCCTGCTGCACCAACACCACTGCCTGCCAGGACAATCCCAATCAAATTATTTAACGGGCCAAGAGCCGCTGTTCCTTGAGTTTGAGTGCTAACGACACTTAACAGTAGCCCTGCTAATGCGCCAAAAATTGCTCCGGCGATCGCTCCGCCTCCGGCACTTCGTTGTGCTTCAGTTTCTTCCACAGGAGGACTAGGGGCAATGTCTTGGGATTTTACTGAAAGTCGTTCTGCTGCAAATCCGGCTTCCTGTAAGGTACTGTAGGCAGCTTCTGCGGTTTCGCGATCGGGGAAGATCGCCAGGGGAGTTAAAGAGTTAGTTGGTTGGTTCATAAACCAGTTTGATAATTCTCAAAGCGAATGGTGCAAAGGATTCTTATTCTTTTAAAAAAAGTATTTTTTTGAAAAGTTGAAATGGAAGGGCATGACAGGTTCATGCCCGATCAGCACACAATATTGATCATTCCGAAAAAGCAGGGTAACTGTCTTCTCACCAAAGCAGTAATTTCCAGATGCAATTACGGATGCTAAAGATATGGCAACGGATGGAAAGGTTAGGACAATCTCAGGTGACGGAAACCCAAAACGGATAGGTTTGGCATTACGGAACTGTCTTAACGTGATTGCGTAGAGTTATACGAAAAGGGTCAGGCATTATTTACCTGACCGCTCAGACCTTAGTCATGGAGTTAGCGATTCATAGCCCTAAAGGCACTGAGTACCCCATTGATTGATTCACTGCAAGAGTCTTAGTCTTTGCCAGTGACTCGCTCTAGCGCATTCTGAAGCTGATCTTTGGCCGTCGTGGCATGGCTGGAATTTTCAGGACGATTCATTTGATTGACATCAGCCCCACCTTGAATCTCATTCAGTCCCTGGTTTGCCTCGCGCTGAGTTTCCTCCATGGAGAGGGGATCAGCCTTGGTGACTTCTTCAGACTTCTCAAAAATTTTGTCTAAACGAGTGGCACCTTCAGAAGGATTGGAACGAGAACTGCTGATTGCTGCTGCTGGCAGGGCACTGGACATGATTAGCAGAGCGCAAGTAAAAGCAACTAATACAGTCCGCAGGGTGATAGAGATAAAACGAGAAAATTTCATAATGGATGTCCTCCCAAACTTCATTGGTAATTTGTCAAGTTATCAACTTGCCATGGAATTGATCGCTCTCAACGAAATACGATGCCGGGTGCTAAAAGCTCGGTGAATGCACTCGTTCATGGGCTAGTTGCTGATGAGCTAGTTGCTGAAAAAGTCCTTAACGTTGTCAATTAAGCTTTCACCTTGGTCTTGAACTTCCGAACCTGCACGATCGATCGCAGATTTGGCTCGTCCAATTCCTTCCTTGGTCTGTCCTTCAGCCTGTCTGCTGGCTCCTTCTAGCTGCCCTGAAGTCTTACCAATCTGACGTTGGGCTTTGCCATAGGTTTGCTCTAGCTGTCCCTCAACCCGATCGCTGGTTCCGGAACCAAAGGCCTGATCGATTTGCTCCTGAGCGTTTTGCCGCTCGTACTGCACCATGTCGTTTCCTCTAGCCATTGCAGAGGGAGTCGAAAGCGTAAGAATGCCTTGCCACCCCAGGGTTAGGGCAACTAGGCAAACGAGTGTAATAGCAAGTTGATATGCTTTCTGTAGAAAGTTCATCACTGAGCGATCGCGTTTCATTGACGAAACCTCTTCATTCACTGGATGAAACTAGTTTTACTCTGAAGCGAGTCATGAACAAATCAACCTACGGGTTGAAGTTGTGATGAACTTTATACAGAAAAAATCTCCCTGTAGGTGTAGAGAAACATTGGCTCAAACGCTGCTATCCTGATGAATGCTCTAATTGAAGCAGAAAAGTAATATTTCCCAAACTTAATTACAATTCAGCCATCGTGCAGAATATTGGTTAATCACGCAGAACATATCCTACGCTTCGTACCGTATGAATTAACCGCTTCTCGTGATTCTCTTCTAACTTTAAGCGCAGATAGCGAACATAGACTTCAATAATGTTGGAGTCGCCCATGAAATCATACCCCCAAACTTTCTCCAGGATTTGGTCGCGGGTCAGAACTTGGCGTGAATTAATGATGAGATATTCTAATAGGTCAAACTCTTTTGCTGTGAGTTCGATCGCTCGTCCCCCTCGAAATACTTCACGGGTTTTGCGGTTCAGGGTTAAATCGTCAAACTGTAATTGATCAACGTCTGATTCCTGAGTGCGGCGTAGATGGGCCCGAACTCTTGCCAAAAGTTCTTCAATGCTAAACGGCTTCACCACATAATCATCGGCTCCTGCGTCGAGTCCTTCAATGCGATCGCCAATTTCATCTTTTGCTGTTAGAAAAATGACCGGGGCTTTGTTCCCTGTGGAACGTAATCGCCGACAAATTTCGACTCCTGTCATACCAGGTAATAACCAATCTAAAATAAATAGATCAGGAGACTGTTCTCGCGCCAAAGTTAGCCCGGTTAACCCATCATTTGCTACGCTGACTCGGTAGCCCTCCGAGGTTAATTCTAGTTCTACAAAACGAGCTAATTTAACTTCATCTTCTACCAAAAGAATGTGTGCTGCCATGATTCTTAGCCTTTATTTCTAGCGATTAATAACCCTAATGATGGAGTTGGCAGGGAAGCGTTACTTTAAAGGAACTGCCTTCTTCGGGTTGCGACCAAACACTAATTTTGCCATCCATACTTTCAACGAGCGTTTTAACAATGGCTAGCCCTAATCCTACTCCACCCGTCGCCCGACTGCGGGCATTATCTACTCGGTAAAACCGATCGAAAATGCGTTCTTGTTGCTCCGGGGCAATGCCGCAGCCATAATCTCGGACTTCAATTAAGGTGTCGTGTTCAGATTGGGACAGTGTGACAATAATAGGCTGATCAGGGGGAGAATATTTAGCTGCATTGTCGAGTAAGTTTGTTAAAATTTGGCTCAGTGAGTTGCGATCGGTAGTCATCCAAATATCGCCTTCCGCCTCCACTTTAATGCAGTGATTTCGTCCTCGTTCTGTTAACTTTGCCACATCTGCAACCAAATCATTTAAAAGAAGTGTTTCTGACCGAACATAGGTGCAGCTATTGTCAGCACGAGCCAAGTCAAGCAAGCTTTGTAAGAGTTGAATGGTGCGATCGGTTTCTGAAATTGCAGTTCCTAATAATTCTTGCTGCATTTCATTGAGCGATGTTCCTCGACGTTGGATACATTGCAATGAACCGTAAGTAACGCTGAGGGGGGTTCTTAATTCATGGGAGATATCGCCAATGAGCTGGCGTTGTTGCTCCCAGGATAACCCCAATCGAGACAGCATTTCATTTAGTTTTTCAGCCAATTCTTTAACCTCTGTTGGAGCTTTGTCTAAGGTCATTTTGGCTTGGCTTAAATCATTAGCTGAAATGGTGGAGGCAATTTGGCTAATGCGGCGGAGGGGACGAAGCGATCGTTTAATGTACCAGGCAATAATTGCTGCTAGCAGGACGATGGCGAGAAGTGTAATAATCCGCAACCCTTGCATGGTTCGGTTTAGCATTAACTGATCTTCAGTAATGTCTTGAACCATCCGAACTTGCCCCAGCGTTCGGTTTTGCACAGCCAACACATCACTACATAACACTAAATAACGCCGATCGACCTGATAAACTTCAGGCTCTTTGGGCATCTCATTTAAAGAAAATAATCTTTCCCTCAATGCAGGTTCAATATTTTCAAACGCTTGAGATTGCGCGATAATTTCACTATTTTCCGTTTCCACCCAAATTAAAACATTGGGCGGAGCTTTATCGATCGCGAACTGTAAACTTTCCTGCATTGGAAAAGATTCATGATAAATCTGCACATCCTGAGGGAAGCGTTCTGCTAAATACGTAATGTTTTCAGTATGGGTGTTAACCAAAATTTCCTGCATTTTCCAGCTTGTCCAGGAAGAAATCCCCCCCAAACCCAACACTGAAAAGGTAGTTACTCCAACCGTGAGGCGAAATTGTAGTGAAGCCGGATCAAACCAGTGCCGAGGCGATCGAGGAAAATGGGGAGGCTTGCTAGTCTTCAAGGTGTTTGGGGGCAAAAAGTGTTCTGCCCAAATTTTAGCCCTAGAAAACGCGGCAAAAGTGTCTATGAGCAGATGATCGGGCAATCGTTGTGGCAGGAATCGCTTCATTGGGAGGAGTGCAGCTATGGCAACGGATAGATAGATGAGGACATTTGAAGTTGCCGAGCCGAATGAACGGATAGGTCTGGAAACACGGAAAGTGTTCTAAACTTCACGGCTACGGCTTATCGAATGGCGAAAGCTGTCTTCTCTTTTATTAAGCTGCACTAACATGAGATTGCGCTGAGAAATTGCTGGGCAACCCCTAAAAACTTTGTATTTATGCCGTTTCCAACCAATCAAAGATTTGATCGAGCTGTTCTAAAGTAACGAGTCCATATTGCCAAAGTACCATGGGCAGTAGGCTGGGAATTGGCTCTTCTTGGCGAAGGGCAATTTGGATTGAATCTTGGGAAACACCCAATTCTTCTTGGAGGAAACGAACCAATCGCGTTTTTAACGAAGGATTCATGTTTTTAACTCAGGTGAATCAAACAGGAACGATTTTTATCGTCCTTCTATTTAGGCGAAGAAGCATCACTCTAACCTCATACGTCTGGCTCACCCGATCGGACGATCTGCTTAGAATCAGAAGTTGGCGACATTTTCAGAAACCAATCTTCATGGCGGGTACTCTGTCGCTGCTGTGTAACTTCTTTGGAGCAAGCAAGTCTAGCGCGTTACGCTTGTTACTTATAGAGGCTTGGTAAAGGGAGGTGCTATGTGGTGCAAACGGTTTCAGCCGAACGGGTCACACTCTATCAGCTAGAAGAGCAGTTTGGCTTGCAGTCGATCGATTCAGATGAGGTTTTCCCAGAGTGGCAACAAGATTTGCCAGAGCTAACGCTTTCTGAACGACATCGACTCAATCGGGTTCGAGAGGCGTTTGATAATTTGGCACGCCGATCGGTTTTAGAAAATACTGTGAAACTGGTGGTGGTTGCTCCCCTCCTCGACCTTGCCGCGTTCTTTTTGCCTCCGTTTTATGTCAGCACGGAGGAAGAAGTGGAGCTAACTGCTCAGGACGGAGAATTTACGGTGCGTGGACGGATGGATGTGCTGGTTCTGAAGGAGCGGTTCTGGCTATTGGTGATTGAGTCTAAGCGGGCTGAGTTTTCGCTGAAGGTAGGAATTCCCCAGGTATTGTCTTACATGCTGGCAAGTCCTCATCCCGATCGCCCTCTCTATGGATTGGTGACGAACGGCAGCAACTTTGTATTTCTCAAACTGGTGCAGCGTGATCGCCCCTGCTATGCTCGATCGCAGGAGTTTGTGTTGGAGAATGCGGGAGATTTGGAACGGGTGTTGCAGATATTGAAGCGGCTGGCGGAGTTGGTCGCGATTGGATAGATGGTTCAGATAGATGGTAAAGACATCTTGATAGTGAGATAGTCCTGAATCGTGAAAATAGCGCAATCAGGCACTCATAACGGGTTCTGGTAATGCTCCTTTCATGCGGCTGAGATAGTCCACCAGGTTTTCCAACTGTTGATCAGCTTTCAAAACGGCTAATCCCCGTACCGTCACCTTTCCAGGGGTGTAAACAAAGCGAGATTTGAGATGATCGGGCAGGTTTTCTTTGAGCAAATTCCAGGCGGGTTCCTCCATTGGCGTTTCCAGGACAACGTGCTGCTTGCCCTCTGGCTTAATGCGGCTGAATCCAAGAGACTTGGCGACCTGCTTCAGTTCCATGACCCGAATTAACTGCTGGGCGGCATGGGGAATCGTGCCATAGCGATCGATCCAGTCTGCGGCAATTTGCGCCAATTCCTTCTTCGATTCTGCCGAGGCAACCGCCCGGTAAGCGGTCATCTTTTGATCCAGATCAGGAATATAATCCGCCGGAATAAATGCCGTCAGGTTCAGGTCGATTTGCGTATCGTCCACCTGGGGAATTTCCTGCCCGCGAATTTCCTTAATGGCTTCCTCCAGCATTTCCATATACAGGTCAAAGCCGATCGCATCCATCTGTCCCGATTGCTCTGCCCCTAGTAAATTACCAACCCCACGAATTTCCATGTCTCGTACTGCAAGCTGATAGCCTGAGCCAAGCTGGGTAAATTCCTGAATCGCTCGGAGTCGCTGGCGGGCGGCATCGGTAAGCTGGCTTTGCTTCGGGTAAAACAACCAGGCGTGGGCCTGAATTCCGGCGCGTCCCACCCGTCCCCGCAACTGGTAAAGCTGGGATAAGCCAAACCGTTGGGCATCTTCCACCAAAATCGTATTGACACGGGGAATATCCAGTCCTGATTCAATAATGGTGGTACAAACCAGAATATCGGCTTCGCCATTGCTGAAGGTGAGCATGGTTGCCTCCAGTTCGCCCTCCTGCATCTGTCCGTGGGCGATCGCCAGTCGGGCAGTGGGAACCATTTCTCGAATCCGTCCCGCCACTTCTTCAATGCCTTCCACACGAGGCACCACATAGAAAATTTGTCCCCCGCGATCGAGTTCCTGTCGAATGGCAGTTCGCACCACTTCCCCATCGTAGGGAGACAAATGGGTTTTGATGGGACGACGAGAGGGGGGTGGGGTGGTAATCAGGCTCATTTCCCGTACGCCGGAAAGTGCCATGTATAGCGTCCGAGGGATGGGAGTGGCACTGAGGGTCAATACATCCACCTGGGTTTTCAGGGCTTTAATTTTTTCCTTCTGGTTCACCCCAAACCGCTGTTCTTCGTCCACTACCAGCAAACCCAGATCTTTGAACTTCACCCCTTTCCCCAATAGCTGATGGGTTCCCACTA
Source organism: filamentous cyanobacterium CCP2 (assembly GCA_003003615.1). Lineage (GTDB taxonomy): Bacteria > Cyanobacteriota > Cyanobacteriia > Elainellales > Elainellaceae > Egbenema. The sequence goes on from PVWD01000107.1 coordinate 17,291, forward strand.
CAATGTCCAACTCACCCGTCGTCAGGCGTTGCTGAATTTCCTTGCGTTCCTCCGCCGTCCGGAAACGGTTGAGTAAGCCCACCTGAATCGGGTAGGGGGCAAACCGCTCTTTGATGGTGTGGTAGTGCTGTTGGGTCAGAATTGTGGTGGGGGCAAGGAGAGCAACCTGTTTGCCGGAAGTCACTGCCTTGAAGATGGCGCGAATTGCCACCTCCGTTTTACCAAAGCCAACATCCCCGCAGACCAGCCGATCCATTGGGCGCGGATTTTCCATGTCCCGCTTCACATCCTGGATCGCCTTCAACTGATCGGGAGTTGCCTGGTAGGGGAAAGAGTCCTCCATTTCCTGCTGCCAGGGGGTGTCGATCGGAAAAGTGAAGCCTTCCTGCTGCGATCGCTGGGCATAGAGTTGCAGCAAGTCCACCGCCACCTTTTTAACGGCTTTGCGAACCTTGCTTTTGGTCTTTTCCCATGCCTTCCCCGACATTTTGTTCAGTTCGGGAGTCTGCCCTCCGGCTCCCCGGAAGCGGGACAATACCCCCACCTGATCCGCCGCCACTCGCAACAAGCCATCGGCGTACTGTAAGACCAAATACTCGCGGGTTTCATTATTAATGGTCAGGCTTTCCAGCTTCAGGAAGCGACCCACGCCATGATTGCGGTGGACGACGAAATCCCCCAACTGGAGCTTGTTGGGGTCTACCTGCTTCGATGCGGCTTGCCTGCGCTTGCGAACATAGGTCGGCGTTGCCAGGGTGTGCTGTCCAAAAAACTCGCGATCGGTGACAACAACGAGCCGAAATGTGGGCAGAATGAAGCCTTCCAACTCTGCTAAGCCGGAATACTTCACGGCAACCGGCGTTTTCTGAGATTGCAGCTTATCGATCGCCAGATAATCTCTGGGATTGGGGACAAACTGCGCCGGACAGTCATGCTCCTGCAACAGGGCAACCGATCGCGAGGGCTGAGCCGACAATAGCCAGATGGCAAACCCCCGATCGCGCTCCTGTCGCAGGGTTTCCGCCAGCTTGCCAAACTGATGGGGAATCGCCGGAACCGGACGGCTGGATAAATTTAGTCCCTGATTCTCCTCGGCAATTTCCGAAAGGTAAAGA
>PVWD01000108.1 GCA_003003615.1 filamentous cyanobacterium CCP2
TTTGTCGCCATTACCATTCCTGCCGGAATTTACGCTCAGGTTGCCTATGGAGAAGCCTTGGCAAATGTTGACTTTTTGCACGGTGGGGCAGAGTTTTTTTTGACTCTGGCAAACATTTTGGTGGTGTTAGGGTTTCGGCAAGCGATTTTGCAGCGGCGATCAGACAATGAAGCGGGGCAATCAAAACCAGATTTGCCTTCAAACATTTAAACTTTCACTCTAAGATTTGAATTAGGGTAAATGGCGTAGGAAGCGTTTGAATCATGTTGCTTACGATCGGCTGCCAATAAGCTTTTTGCTTATAGACCCGTGTGTTCACTCATCTTTTGCGTACAGTTTTTGCTTACAGTTCCTAGCGACTCCTGTCCTAGCAACTTCTGACGAGTCTCAGCGTGTCTAGCAAAGGATGTTCGATGCGAGCAGCCCAAACAAGTAACCTCCTTCAAAATAAGTTCACTCCTTTCAACCCTGCCACCTCTTTCTGAGTACAATTTCCAGCTAGGGGGAAAACTTGGATCATTCACCACTCGTGCGCTACCTCCCATGATTTGCTGCCTAAACCCTCGTTGTTTAAATCCTCTAAACGCTGACGATGCACAAAATTGTCGGGCTTGTGGCAGACCGCTTACACGCCTGAGGGGACGGTATCGTACAGTGGAGCCATTGGGGCAGGGTGGCTTTGGCAAAACCTATCTAGCATTGGATGAAGATCGGCTGAATACCCGCTGCGTGATTAAGCAATTCTCCCCACAGCTACAAGGGGCGAAGTCTTTGGAAAAGGCAATTCGGCTGTTTAATCAGGAAGCGATTCGGCTCGATGAGTTAGGGGAACATGCCCAGATCCCCACGCTGCTTGCCTACTTCGAGCAGGAGGGATTTCTCTATTTGGTGCAGCAGTTCATCGAAGGGCAAAGCCTATTTCAAGAAATGCGCCAGCAGGGAGCCTTTACCGAACGCCAAATTCGCGATGTTTTGTCTGATATCTTACCTGTGTTGCGCTTCATTCACAAACATCAGGTGATTCATCGAGACATTACCCCAAACAACATTTTGCGTCGCCCCGATGGACGGCTCGTGCTGATTGATTTTGGGGTGGCAAAGCAGCTAAATGATGACCCCACAGCAGAAGCAGGCACAAGAGTGGGAACAGAAGGTTATGCGCCGATCGAACAATTTCGGGGGGGGAAAGCCTTTCCGTCCAGCGATCTCTACAGCTTGGGGGCAACCTGCCTGCATTTGATGACTCAGACCCGTCCAGACAATTTATACGATCCACTTAATGGTCGCTGGATTTGGCGGGAGTATTTATTGGAACAAAAAAAAGTCATTGTCAGCGATCAGCTAGCCCATATTTTTGACCATCTGCTCAAGGATTTAGTGAATGAGCGGTATCAGTCTGCCGATGAGGTAATGCGGGATTTAAATGCTGATTCCTTTTTGCCTTCCAAGCCAGTCTCTTCTCCGCCAAATCCCCCTGCAAATCGGTCTGCTTCTCCTGCCAAAGCCACCGCATCCACTCCGCCTTCTGGCTCGCCGATCGCCAGTGCCTCATCTCGTCCCCCTTCATCGCAGCCGCCAGCATCTAAACCGCCAGCCGTTCCAGTTGCAAGCTCACGTCCTCCTTCGTCGATTCCTCCTTCCTCTAGACCCCCAGCCCAGCCCACTTCGCACCCTCCCACCCGCGCCGTTAGCCGATCGCTCCGGTGCATTAACACCCTGACCGGACATTCCTCTTGGGTGACATCGGTTGCCTTTAGCCCCACTGCTCCCATGATCATCAGCAGCAGTCTGGATGACACCATTAAGCTGTGGAATTTGGGTACGGGTGAGGAAATCATGACCCTGACTGGGCATACCAGAGGCGTGAATACGATCGCCGTTAGTCCCGATGGCAAACTGTTGGTGAGTGGCAGTGACGACTACACCGTGAAGGTGTGGAATTTGCAAAATGGGGCATTACTGGGCACGCTTCTGGGGCATACGCGAGATGTCAATGCGGTTGCTGTCAGCCCGGATGGAAAACTGTTTGCCAGCGGTGGAGAAGATCGAACAATTCGCCTGTGGAGTGCTTCAACGGGAGCTTTGCTCAAAACCCTATCTGGGGTTGCTGGCATGATTAAAGCGCTCACCGTTAGTCCTGATGGCAAAATTTTGGCAAGTGGTGGGCTAGACAATAAAACGAAGCTGTGGGACGTGCAAACTGGAAATCAGCTGAATACACTCGTTGGGCATGTTAATTCCATCAATGCCATGACCTTTAGCCCTGATGGTCAGTTTGTGATTACGGGCAGCAAAGACAAAACAGTGCGGGTGTGGAATGTGCGATCGGGTGAACTGGTGCGTACCCTGACGGAACATATCCGCGATGTTAGTGCGGTGGCCATTACGCCAAACGGCAAAACAATCATTAGTGGCAGCAGCGACACCACCATCAAGCTGTGGGATCTGGCAAGTAGCAAAGTGAACCATACCTGGACAGACCATGCAGATACCGTCAATGCGATCGCCGTTAGCCCCGATGGCAAATATATGTCCAGTGGCAGTTCGGATAAAACTGTCAGGCTTTGGCAATTGCCGCCCATCTGAATCTATCCACTAAAACAAATCAGGGAGCTAAATTGCTCCCCGACGATTAGGATTTAGACTGCTCTCAAGGGTCGATCGTTTCGCTAACTAACCCGTTAAACCTTATTTCACCACCCCTGCCAGTTCCTTTGTCTCTGCACCCAACACCGTTGGAGCGGAAAGAGGGAAGGTGACATGGAAAGGCTGCTCCGCAACGATCGGCAGTGAATTGCGAACCTCAGCCGTCACCGCAACCGTTTTCACATCATAGGTTTGGGTGGCCAGCTTAGGATAAAGACCAATTCCGATGATAGGAACCAGCAAACAGACAGCAATGAAGGCTTCCCGCGGATTTGCATCCGTCAAGGTTACATTGGACACCAACCCTTCATTCTCCTTGCCGTAGAACACAGTCCGCAGCATAGACAGCAGATAGATGGGTGAAAGAATCACTCCCACAGCCGCCAGCAGAATGATCACAACTTTGAAGGTGGTACTGTAAGCATCACTGGTGGCAAAGCCTAGAAAGATGGCTAGTTCACCCACAAAGCCACTCATGCCAGGTAACGCCAATGAGGCCATTGAACCTGCTGTAAAGAGGGCGAAAACTGTTGGCATCTGTTTGGCCATACCGCCCATCTTGTCCATCATCAGCGTGTGGGTGCGATCGTATGTCACGCCAGATAAGAAGAACATGCTGGAAGCAATCAGTCCGTGGGAAACCATTTGCAGAACTGCCCCACTCGTCCCCAAATCCGTAAAGGCAGAAATGCCAATGAGGACAAATCCCATGTGGGCGATTGAAGAATAGGCCAACCGCCGCTTCAGATTGTCTTGGGCAAAGGCCGTCAGGGATGCATAAATGATCCCAACCGCACCCAACACTGCTAAGGCAGGGGCAAAGTAAACGTGGGCATTCGGCAACATTTCAATGTTGAAGCGAATTAGAGCATAGCCTGCCATCTTCAGCAGCACGCCAGCCAAGATCATTGATACAGGAGCCGGAGCTTCACTGTGGGCATCGGGCAGCCAGGTGTGGAACGGGAAAATGGGCAGCTTTACGCCGAATGCAACCAACAAAGCGGCATACATTGTCACCTCGAAGCCCAAGGAATAATCCTTTAGCCCCAACTCATGCATATTAAAGGTGAACGTGTCGCCATAAAACGCCATTGCCAGGGCAGCCACCAGAATGAAAACCGAAGCGATCGCCGTGTAAAGAATAAACTTAGTTGCAGCATACAAACGACGCTGGCCACCCCAAGTGGCAATCAGCAGGTACACCGGAACCAGTTCCAGTTCCCACATGAAGAAGAATAAAAGAATATCCTGGGCGACGAATACACCGATTTGGGCACTGTACAAAGCCAGCATCAGGAAGTAAAACAGGCGTACCTTATGCTTGATCTTCCAGGAAGCAAAGATGGCCAGAGTGGTGACTAAACCGCTGAGAATCACCAACGGCATTGCCAGTCCATCCACCGCTACAGACCAATTCAGCCCAATTTGGGGCACCCAAGCATAATTTTCAACGAGTTGAAACTCTGGGTTGCTGAGGTCGTAATATTGCCAAAAGGCATAAATCATTGCTGCGAATTCGACCAGTGCCACACCAAGCGTGTAAGAACGCACCGTTTTACCTTCTTTGTCTGGCAAAAACGGGATTGGCAACGCTGCCAACAGTGGAAAGGCAATAAGAATGGTTAGCCAGGGAAGTTGCGTACTCATCATGAGAGCTGACCCACAAAAGAATGACACAGAAGATGCAGGCTGTGAACAGAAAAATCAGGTCAACAACCTGTAGCTCAGTCTGTCAAAACACATGTCTAATGCGAGACGGGAGATCCAGATGCTGAACGCTCTCATGACTTGATGTAATTTCGCTGTTGATACAATCTCAAACGTCATACAAGCAAGGGTTGAGTAACGCAATGGGTAGAACCAGTTAATCCCTAAACTTAAAGACTAATCGGCTGTAACCTTGCACCTCTCCCACCAACAATCGGCTTAACAGACCAAGCCATTACCGAAAGAATCAATCAGGGCAGAAACAGACTAGGAATATGTACTTAGCTGCTTGCCTAAAACTAGGATAACCCATCTGTTAAGTTAAATTAACTTTTGTACGATAAATCTGCCATTTCTTTAGTAAAGATTTCCATAAATGAAGCATAGATAATCCTCTAGGAAGGCTGTACCGTATGCCGGGCAAAATGTTCACCGTGATAACCTGCCTTTATGTAACCCATAAAGGGGAAAAGTGTATACATTTACGATCCTGCAATATTTTTTTACAAACGGCAGAAGGGACATTCCGGAAGCGATCGGCTTCAGTTTGTCAAGAAAACTTAAATTTGCTGTATTGCCGCATGATTTCAGCATGGAAAAAGCCAGCCCCATTCACTGAGGTACTGGCTCAACAGTCGATGTAGTAGGAATTTAGCGGAATTCAGCAGGAAAATCTAAACGCGAGGATCAGGCTTACTGCGCGGGAGTTCCCGTTTGCGGATCGGCTGGATCGACTTGGGGTGCCGTGGGTGCGGGCTGGGTTTGGTCTACCGTTGCGGGACGAGGCTCGGTCGTTGCAAAGTAGAAAACTGCCGCCAAAATGCCAATGATAGAAGTCAGCAGTACGCCCAACAGCAGCCCGATCGCAATATTGTTGCTGCGATGAACTTCCTGAATATCACTTCGATACTGGGGGTCTGCCTGATAGGGATCAGAAAAACGGTTTCTGCGACTAAATCCTCTTGTAGCCGCAACCTCGCTCGGAGATGCAGGTCGAGATGATGTTGAGGAGACTGGCAGATCATCCACGGCAGGATCATAAGAGTTACTGGCTGAACGGTCTACCGATCGACTCACACCTGGCTCATAGTACTGCCGCGAATAAACCCGATCGCTAGGACGATCGTAATATTCATTGGGGTTAGGATAGTCTGCTCGATCGCCGTAAGTATCGCGATATACCCGATCGGGGGTATCACGGTACGGATCTTGATGCCTTTGTTCTCGAAAATTATTGTTATCAACCATGGGCCGTCTACCTCCTAATTAGTTAGCCAATTTGCAATAAAACCCACAGAAAGCCCTTCACACCTCACGCAGTGGCGTTTTCTGCAATGAATTTGCAATGTAAAAATACGAATCAAGAAAGTTAGCTAAAAATTCATAGCTAGCTCAGCACAGTCAAACCGTGCGGTCGTGTGAATAAATTTGGTGTTAGCTTACCTAAAAGAGTAGCGGGCTTAGATAGCAAAAAACTCTGTCAATAGAAGGGAAGAGCCGCTCTACCCAAGGGGTGAATTCAGCTTAAGACGAGGAGAATGCCCGAAAAAACAGCATCAGGATTTTTGTCGGCAAATCCCAAAGACAGAGGTATACCCATGCAAAAATGTAGTCCCGCCTACTGGGCCAATTTCACCATTGCAAAAGAAGCCGCTTACAGGGACTGGCACATATTCATGGAACAGGTGTGAGTCAAAATCCGGCTGTTCATACAACCCCTCGCCCCGCCCCATACAAGCAAACATGAGTGCCCCAACTGGAGAGTAGGTCTGCATTTGAGCTTGATAGCGCATCAATAACCCTCTTAAATCTTCCTCTGAGGCTCTGGCATCCCGCAGGTGAAACTGAATCCTTTGCCCCACCCGAATCCGATCGCCAATGGCAATGGCTCCCGTCCGTGGATCAACTCCTAATAGGTTACGAATTAAAAAATCTCCTTGCTCCAGGGTTTGCTTAAAGGCACTTTGGGCCACGCCAATAAACAACGATCGCTGCGCCAACAGGCGATCTTCTTCGTCTAAAGATTGGATTAAGTCTTGAAGTACTTCTAGGGGAGTGCGGGTTAGCCCACAGGAAATTTCACCCCCTTCGGGCTGTTCTTCAAGCTGCATGACGATATTCCGCTCACTTTCTGCAACTCGGTAAGGCTGTCCAATCGGACGGCACCCCTGAGCCACGATCGCCTCCAGCACAATATTGCCCGTCAACGCAATACCAACTGCACCACCCCGACAGCGTTGATAGTTGTAAAACAATCCTCCCCGGCCAAAAACCGGGCTAACACCCGCCATCCCACCCACCTTCACCGAACCTGGATAGGCAAAATCTAAACCCTGAAGCAGTTCATTAATTCCTGGAGAAGCAGGATCAGCCAACAAAATAAACTGGGGTTGCTCTTGTGGATCGATACCGACTAACTCAATCCAGGCGGAAGGCGGGCTGTCTAGATCGGGCAGACGGTCTGTGTCAATGTGGAAAGCATGAGCCTGAACCCCAGGAAGCTGTGCCAAGGTCAAGCTGAGGGCAGCCTCTTCCTCCACTTCCTGAGACTGCCCTGCCGAATTCACCCCCACCACACCGCCACCACTACAGCCCACCAAAATTGGGACGGTCAGCCGTTCTTGCAGGAGGGGCATCACACGAGCATATTCGCTGGCAAAGGCCGACGAAATAAATACTAAACCAATATCAGCAGAGGCTTGGAGGTGCTCCTGTGCCGTTGTGACCACCTCTTCGATCGCAGCCTCCAGAGACGGTCGAGTTGAGAGCGCACTAGCCCACTTCATTGAGTTCATCATGGTTTTAACCAAAACTGAAGGATGATTACCGGGAATTTTCCGTAAAAATAGCTAGCGATAGATCCATTATCCCTCTTTGCCTGCCCCGCATTGTCAAGCTTTGAAGTGGCAATTCTCTTTGCCGATCGCTTTTGCAGTTTTAGTAACAAAGTTCACAAGTAAAAAACGCATTGCCGCTTACGATTAAGAGTGTGAGAATGAAAGCGAATCCTGAGAAATGGATTAAATTTTAGCCCATCGTCGTCATTCTCATGCGTTAGTAGAGACGGTACATGAGAAACCATTCTACAGGGTGACTTGGCGGTGCTTCCGATTAGGTTACTCTGGAGGTAGAAACGTTCCGTACCTTAATAGAGTCGATAGAAATAGGAAGTCCATGAGCAACAATATCCAAGATCAAATCGATAGAGAGCGTAGTGAAGCCCGCGTGGTCTGTGATGCCCAAGGTGCTGAATCCTCTGAGTGTGCGGCTGCTTGGGATGCTGTAGAAGAACTCCAAGCGGAGGCATCTCACCAAAAACAAAAGGCACAGCCTCAAAAAACCTCTTTTGAGCAGTACTGTGATGCAAACCCGGAAGCCGACGAGTGCCGGGTATACGACAACTAAATTTCCTTTGCTTAGCAGGCTAGGTGTTTAAGGTACGGGCATCCGCAAGGGTGCCCATTATATTTGGATAGATTGAGGTGGTGGGTGTTGAGTTCAGTCAACGGATGAGTTGGCGGATCAGGGAGTGGGTCAGAAAGTGGATCAGGAAGCTGACCAAACTACTCTGTCTATTGCTGGGTATGATGCAAAAGTAAGTGTTATGGAGCGGTTGAGGGCTACGGTGACTGACGGCTTACCCATACCAAACCAGGAGGGAGGGCTTGCCAATTTTCTTTCTGTTCCTCTAACGATTTTGCTGCCCAATGCCGACACGACTCATCAGCTAGGAGTTTCCTTGGGGCAAGCTTTACCAGCAGGTAGCGTTCTTTTGCTGAAAGGAGATTTGGGCAGTGGCAAAACGACCCTGGTGCAGGGCATTGGCAAAGGATTGGGGATCAATGAACCGATCGCCAGTCCCACTTTCATTTTGCTGAATGAATACCACGAGGGGCGCATTCCGCTTTATCACTTTGATTTATATCGATTAGAGCCGTCCGAGGTAGAGGCTCTTTACCTGGAAGCCTACTGGGACGGGCAGGAATATCCTCCTGGCATTGTGGCGATCGAATGGGCAGAGCGGCTTTCCTATGTTCCGCCCAACGCGCTGACAATCCACCTTACCGACACGCCCTCTGGTGAACGCCAAGCTGATTTATCCTGGACGAAGGAACCTACCCCTCACTCCGGCTGAGTCGCGATCGCCATCCTGACCCCCTCGATCGCCCTAAGCCGATCCATCACGGCAACCACCCGTCCATGACTGACGGCTTCATCAGCGTTGATGATCACAAAGGGCTGCTGTCCGGTGAGGGCGAGGGCGCGAATTTGGGCCTCCAACACCTCCAGGGTCATGGGTTCCTGGTTCAGGGTGAGGTTACTTTGGGCATCGATCGTGACGACAAGCTGGCTTTGGGGCTGTTGCTCAGAGGTTCCGGCGGTGGGCAGGTTGACGGGTAGCCCTTCGGAACGAGTCAGAAACAGGGTAGACATGATGAAAAAAGTCAGGATCGCAAAAATCACATCAATCATGGGGACGATGTTGATTTGAAAGGGGCGATCGGGTTCTTCAGGAAGGCGCATAGGTTCCTCCACGCTCGTAGCGACGACGGTAGATCAGTTCTAACTGTCCGCCATATTCCTGAATCAGGGCAATTTGGCGTTGATAAAGCCCTCGGAACAGGTTAGCAAAGAGGAGGGTAACGATCGCCACGATTAGCCCAGATGCAGTGGAAACTAAAGCCTCGCTGATTCCGGCTGAAACATTGACAGAAGCTCCTCCGCCCAAATCGCCAATCCGCAATGAGGCAAAGGCAGTAATCAGTCCCAGAATGGTGCCCAGCAGTCCCAGGAGCGGTGAAACTCCGATCACTGTTTCAAATACGGTGTTAAATCGCTTCAGCAAGGGAATTTCGGCTTGGGCTGCACTTTCCAGGGCCAGGCGGAAGTCGTCTGGGGTGGCGTAGTCCAGTTCCAGGGCCGCCAAGAAAATCCGGGCGATCGGCAGATCAGCGTTTTTTTGGAGTTTTTGGATCGCAGCTTTTGCACTCCGTCGATACAGAGACAGCACCTCTCGCACCACCTTGTCTTGCCGACGAACCAGGCGAAACCAAAATAAAAGCCGCTCTAAAATTAGGGCAACCGCCAAGAGAGAAAGCCCAAGCAGGGGCAGCATCACCACCCCGCCCAGCGCAAATAGATTACCAGTAGGCATCAGTCTTCTTTGTCATAGGTTGGTTGCAGCACACACTCAACCACCTGCGGCTGATGCTATGTGCCAGGAAAATGATCGATTTGAGCATATCCGCTAAAGACCAGCTTTTTCCCGTGGGTTTCCAGGCGGTTAATTCGCATCAAGACACCATCCAGGTCAAACCGATCCAGATCGACCATATTATCCAATACTTCAGCAAACGCCTTAGACACCACTTCGGCAATTCCCTTCATATCCTCTGGAACCTGATCCGCATCAAATTTAGGATCGCTGAAGGCAATTCTGCGGCGTTTCTCGACTGCCAGCGTGGCAAACAGGCGAATTGGAATGTTTTGGCGGTTGGGAAAATCAGTTTCAGCCGCAATGCTGACGTGATTATCGGGTAGCAAGTGAACTTGGACATTGCGGAAAGAGACCGGCTCACCGCCGGAAAGATTGGTTAAAATCTCTGAATCAACATTTTGTAGGCGTTTTTGAACAAGTTCAGCGGTGAAAGCCCGATTAATTGCTTCTTCAGTCAGGGTGATTTGGGCAACCGCCTGGGTAGACTGCTTTAAGCGAAGTTTTCCACTCATCACAGAACCAAAGTCGATCGCCACAGCATCCGTTTCAAAGGACATTTCATCCACTTCAAACTGCCGCCGGATGACTAAACCGCGACCATTCATCTTGAAACTGTCGATGCTACCCTGCAACAGCTTGCTAGAGGGATAGCACCGCACAGACACCTCCACCACATCGCTCTTGGTGAATAAGTGCCGAATTGACTGAGCAGCTACTGTATTAAGCATCTGCTCTCCAAAGTCAGTTCCTGGGGGTTGTTTTGAACCTAGAAGACCACCAAACATGGAGTCACTCGTCGCAGTGTTCTTGTCCGTTGTAACAAATTATGAAGAATGCAGCAATACAAATAACTTTTAGTAAACCTCGGTTAAGTTTTATAAATGAATCCATCCCCTCTTGCGATCGGGTTACTTTTCTTAACAGCCAGGCCATTCTACACGTTCAATCCTCACAGGGATAGTAGCCCCGCATCAAAACCCAGTAGTGACCCGAATCACCAGGGTTCATTTGATTCTTGGTGGACAAATGCTGTTCAAAGCTGACCTGAAGGCACTAATCTAGATAGGAATGGCATCCAAAGTCAGTGTTTTGTTTATGCCCTGATTCATGCCTCACCTGTTGTTCCATTCTGCATCGGATATTGAGCGTGCCCAAAGCTGGCATCATTTACAACGATATTAAGCCTGTTGCTTGCCGTGTCGCCCAAGAACTGGAAAATAAGCTTACGGCATGCGGTTGGGAGGTTTGTCTGGCTACAGGAGTCGGCGGAATTCTGGGCTATTCTCAGCCCGATCGCCCCATTTGCCACACCCCAATTACCCACTTGGCTCCTCCAGGCTTTGACCAGGATATGGCTTTTGCGATCGTGCTGGGTGGTGATGGCACGGTGCTTTCGGCATTTCGGCAGGTTGCTCCCTTTGGTATCCCTCTGTTGACGGTCAACACAGGGCACATGGGCTTTCTCACCGAAACCTACGTGAACCATTTACCCCAGGCACTTGAGGTTTTGCGCTCTCAAACCTTTGACATTGAAGAGCGAGCCATGATGTCAGTTCAAATGTTGCGGAATAAAACCCTGGTGTGGGAAGCCCTCTGCCTAAATGAGATGGTGATCCATCGGGAGCCGCTAACGAGTATGTGTCACTTTGAAATTGCCATTGGCAACCATGCTCCGGTGGACATTGCCGCAGACGGGGTGATCGTTTCAACGCCAACTGGCTCCACGGCCTATTCCCTGTCAGCCGGGGGGCCAGTGATTGCTCCGGGTGTTCCAGTCCTGCAACTTGTACCAATTTGCCCCCACTCTCTGGCTTCACGGGCTTTAGTTTTTGGTGATCATGAGCCTGTTGCCATTTACCCAGCCAACCATAATCCTCTAGTCATGGTGGTCGATGGCAATGCGGGTTGTGCAGTTCTGCCCGATGACGAGGTGCGTGTGGTGCGATCGCCTTATTCTGCCCGCTTCATCCGCCTCCGCCCTAACGAATTTTTCCAGGTGCTTCGGGAAAAGTTAGGTTGGGGACTGCCCCACGTTGCCAAACCAACATCGGTAGAACTGCCCTGACCGTAGAGAATTGCCCTGACGGAGCTTGCCACCCTCCCTTTGCTAAATTGCCCCCAAAACACAGAAGAAAAAATTTAGGCTATGCTGGTGAATCTCGTTCGGATTTCTAGTACAGGTAGCTTTTTAGTGCAGTTTTTTAGTACAGAAAGTTTCCTGTGAATGCTCAGGAGCGTGGATTAAATAACCTGTTCACTGTTCTGCCTCTTTGGCTGGGCGCGCAAGATGCTCATCCCACAGGATCAGGTTATTAAATCTGCATTCCTCAGCCAGCATGAATATCTAGTTCAAGTCTAAATATCCAGATTAGAATATCTGGTCAAAAATCAAATGCAGTGGGGTCAATTGTAAATGCACGTATATTTCGCACATTGGGAAGCCTACGACGGTTATGGCAAGGTGGTTTCCCGGGGCAGGCAGATTGTGAACACGCTGGAACCGCTCGATGATGGACTGTTGCAGCAGTATGAAGATTCAAAGTTGGCGAAGCTATTGGAACAAGGTTTAGCCGTCCAGCAAGTCATGATTTCCAATTTAAACCGGCTGAATTAGCGGTTGGGTTTACATCGGTTGACGCTGGAGCGCATCTCCAAAGCTTTTTGATTAAAGTTTTTTATCCTTAATATGTTTCTTCATTTACTTTAACTTTTGCCAACTGGTAAAACAGAGTAGTAATACCTAGTGGTGCTTTGTATGAGTCCTCCCGCTGACCATAGTCCGCGTGTGTTGGTCATTGAAACCGATGAGGCACTGGCTCAGCATGTTAGTTCCGATCTGAGGGAGTCTGGCTATGAGACAATCGTGGCTTACGACGCGCCCAGCGGACTACGGCAAGCCAAGGAGTTTCAACCTGCTCTAGTGGTGGTCGATCGCATGTTGTCCGGGGAGTCGGGCTTGTCGCTCTGTACGCATTTGAGAGCCTCAGGAGCCAGGATGCCGGTGCTGTTGTTAATGGCGCGAGATACGGTGGACGATCGCGTGGCGTGTTTGCAGGCGGGGGCCGACGATTACTTTTTAAAGCCCTATCGCACCGATGAATTTCTCAAACTGGTTCGCCTCTACCTGAAAACAGATGCCCCCAGCAATGAGCAACTGCGGTTTGGGGACTTGGTACTCGATCTTTCTACGCGGCGGGCGATGCGCCATGAGCGGGTGATTGACCTGACGATGAAGGAATTTGAACTATTAAAATACTTGATGGAACATCCCCGTGAAGTGTTGACCCGTGAGCAAATTCTGGAAAATGTCTGGGGCTATGACTTTATGGGCGAGTCTAATGTCATTGAGGTTTACATTCGCTACTTGCGCCTCAAGATTGAAGATGAGGGTGAGAAACGACTGATTCAAACGGTGCGGGGAGTGGGATATGTCCTGCGGGAGTCGTAGCCTGCTCCTTCGACCGGACGAGGAACCCAGACGGGAAAAATGCGATCGTTAATAAAGTTCGCTTTGGTTAACGTTCGCCTTAACAGGACGAACGCACTTGCTCCCTCAAGCCTAGGGCGTGTTTTAAAACCTGATGGTTGCTTAACGAACCTGTGATGACTCCCCTCAATTCCCCCTTGAAAAAGGAACTTTGAGCGGCTCGGTTCCCTCCTTAGATGAAAGTCAAAAATTCAATCAGGTTATTCGGTACGCGGACATCTTACCTGCGGTGGGCAGTGCCCACCCTACCATTCCCCCTTTGTTTTAGTAACTTCATTGAAGGAAGGTGAGGAAGGATCAAAGGGCTTTAAAACACGACCTAGGGACGTTTCCAATCCAATCTAAATGTATGCGTATACCTCCAATCAACTATGCGTTGGGCGTTGGGCTAATGCTGCTCTTGGGCTGTAGCTCAGTGACACCCACATCATCGGGCGTATCTCCAACTGCGCCTTTTGAATCCACCGAACCAACTAACCAACCGATCGCGCAATCTCCTGAACCTCAAGCTGGGCAAGCACAGGTGTTACCCATTTCTGCTGAAGCCACCATTAACGGGCAACTCATCCAACTCGAAGTTGCTGCCACTCCAGAACAGCAGGCAAAAGGACTAATGTATCGCCCTCCTTTGCCAGACGATCGGGGGATGCTGTTTCTGTTTAACCCGCCCCGGTTTACCCGCTTTTGGATGAAGAATACGCCTTCTCCCCTAGATATGATTTTTCTGCGGAATGGTGAAGTCAGGGCGATCGTTGCTGATGTACCGCCTTGCGAAGCTGATCCGTGCCCAACCTACGGGCCAGATACACCCACCCAAATCGATCAGGTGATTGAACTGCGGGCTGGGCGGGCATCTGAGTTGGGGTTAGAGGTGGGCGATCGGTTGGAAATTCGCTTTCTGGAACAGCCATAGATAGCGGAAGCAAGCCTCCTTTACAAAATTTATTGCATTTGGCGAGAAAAATTAGTGCATTCGATCTGTATAGAATATCGCCAGTCTGCTATCATTCTCATCCTAGAAGGGATGAACGAGATGTCAAGGTTACTATCTCATTTGTACTGGAACGCTTAACGTCCGAAAATTTACATCTACCATCGGGTTTTACTGAAGTGATTTGGTTTATTCGAGAAAAAACTGAAGTATTCTTTCGGAAGATGTAGTCCAGTTATCGAGATTTAATCTATCCTTGATACTGATGTTTGGCTCCTCGGGTAAAGCAGGTCAAAA
This sequence comes from filamentous cyanobacterium CCP2, assembly GCA_003003615.1. GTDB lineage: Bacteria > Cyanobacteriota > Cyanobacteriia > Elainellales > Elainellaceae > Egbenema. The sequence continues at coordinate 14,287 of PVWD01000108.1, forward strand.
GATCCGTTTAGAGGGCTTTGTTTACGGCAGGTTGTCAAACATACGGTTTTTAGCCAGGCTTGCAGTTGAGTTGGCGCAGCGAAGGTTCATACTGTTGCGCTATGGTCTAATCCCATCTGATGGGAAATTAAAACTGTAACGTCAGGTTAAGCGTTTAACTTCCTGAAGTGGATTTGTCATACGGCGGGAAGGGGCATAGTTCAGGTTTCCTCGTTCTTGCCAGTGGGTTTGACCGATCGCCTCAAAAGATCGGCTGCTCCCAGTCTGTAAAGGTTTAAGCTTGGCTTTTTGCCGGGCACTGTTTTGAGTATGGTTAGGGCTTCACAAAGGAGGTGAGCCGTTGATATGACACAAACAACTCATTCACGTTTAATTCGGTTTTTGCAGGAGGATCTGGACTTATCATCCTCGTCGATCGCCATTGCGTTGCGCTATCGCGAACAAGATCCAGGCCCGTTGCCCATGATTCTGTGGCAATACGGTTTGATTACGCTAGACCAACTCGATCGCATTTTTGACTGGCTAGAAACGGCTCAAACCTCATAGTCTCCCATTAGGAGTTGTTGATATGTTGAGTAATCAGCACTGTATTACCCAATGTCTCGTTTCCAAGTGTGCGATGAATTTGGCTTTACTGCGATCTCAGCTTCATGCTAATGGCTCTCGATCGCGACGACGATTTGAAAACATCAAAAAACTTCATTTCATCAAAAAGAGCGGGTCGGGCAATGACTCGCTCTTCTTTTAAGGTGCTTAGTTTTTAAGGGGTTTGGTTTTTAAGGGGTTTGCGCCGCTGTTTGGTGAATCGCTACATCACCATCAGGGAAACGCCTCAAGCCGACAACACTTTCGCTGCTGCCGATACTCCTGCTCCGGGTGTGAAGTCATAGTTCAGGGTTTGCAGGGTCGCTTCCAACGCCCCCAATGCCGTCAGAATATCTCGATCGCTGACAAAGCCCAGATGCCCGATCCGGAAGATCTTGCCCTTCAAATGATCTTGTCCGCCGGCCAAAGCAATATCAAACTGTTTCCGCATCACCGATCGAATTTGTTCTGCCTCCACACCCATTGGAGCCACTGAGGTAATGGCAGGACTCGCTGCATGGTCAGGGGCAAACAACGGTAAATTGAGGGCCCGCATGGCTGCCCGCGTTGCATTCATTTGGCGGTGATGGCGGGCAAAAATATTCTCCAGCCCTTCTTTCTTCATCATTTGTAGAGCCACTTGCAGCCCAAAGAACATGTTCACTGGTGGCGTGAACGGATGGCTATTTTTCGCGGCTTCTTTACGGTATTTGCCCAAATCCAGGTAAAAGCGGGGCAGCTTTGCATTGGGATAGGCTTCCCAAGCTTTCGGACTGACTGCAACAAAGCCCAATCCTGGCGGCAGCATATAGCCCTTTTGCGAGCCAGAAGCCACCACATCCAAGCCCCACGCATCGATCGGTACGCTGGTTGCCCCCAAGCTGGTGACGGCATCCACCATAATCAAAGCTTCACCATGCGCCTTGACATGGCGGTTGATGGTTTCCAGATCGTTCAGCACGCCCGCAGAGGTTTCACTGTGGGTTACGATCACGGCCTTGATTTGCTTTTCGGTGTCTGATTCTAAGTGCTTACGAAATTCTTCAGGGTCAAGGGGTTTTCCCCACTCTGCCGAAATCCGCGTAGCGTTCAATCCATAGGTATCGCAGATTTGGCCCCACCGATCGCCAAACTTACCATTTGTACCCACCAAAACCCGATCGCCCGGACTGAGGAAGTTAATGATTCCCGCTTCCATTGCCCCCGTCCCGCTAGAGGCCAGAATCAGCACATCATTTTGAGTTTGGTGGAGCCACTTTAATCCTTCTGTGACCTCCGCAATTACCTTAGAAAAATCCCCACTGCGATGCCCGATCGGATGCTTAGCCATTGCCAGTAGCACCTGCTCCGGTACGGGAGTTGGGCCGGGGATCATCAACATTAACTTATCGTCCATCTGCATCTGTCCTGCTTTTGCAAAAGGTCACTTAGCACTCATCCAGTTTGCAGGCTGTTAGAGGCTCCAAAACTCAATATTGTCTCATTGTTTTTGCATCTATCCATTAGAATGATATATATTTCCACAATCCATCTCAATCTTTAGAGATCAATAAGCTTTTTTCTCTCCTGCGAAATGAAAACGATCGCTCTATGGAGGTCAAGAAAATGAGGTCAAGAAAATTTTTTGGTAATTGTCTTGTAGGGTAGGCATCTTGCCTGCCCAGTCAGGAGGTAGGCATCTTTCCCGCCCAGTCAGGAGGTGTCAGTTCTCTTCCACAACTACTCGATTATCCTTAAACTTGCATTAGGAAAGCGCAAATGGGTGTATCGTTTTGCATTTGCATGACACATGGCTCACTGGCAGGCAAGATACCCGCGCTACGGACACCTATTTACATCAATGGAACGCTCCTAGAGCAAACAGCTTGCACACAAAAGCTTGAATAGAGAAATGATGCTAATTTAATCCTGTGCATGAATGAATTAAACCAGTTTTAGGATAAGAGCTTGCCCATCCAGATCCAGCAGAAAAGATGCTGACGCAATAGAAATCAAAACTACAAAACAAACCGCCACTCATCTTCCCCAATTTTGATCATTGAACCCACCTCCAGGGAAGCCGGTTGCCTGCTGAGCAAGCGTTGATTGTTGAGCAACGTTCCATTCGAGCTACCCACATCTATGATCTGGTAGCGCACCACCCCTTGCAGGTCAACCACCCGTTCGATCGCCGCATGATTCCGAGAGCAGAATGAACTTTCAGAAACTAAACTATTTTCTGGATCTCGACCGATCGTAAATGGATTGCTAGTCAAGGGAACGATCGCCCCGGTTGCACAATGAACGAGATGGGCCGTGGCAGTTGCAGTGTCCGGAGCCAGGGTTGTGGGGGGAAGCGGACGACGCTTTTGTTGAGGTGGCAATTTCTGGTCTGAAGCTGCCTTAGCGTTGGGAAACCATGCCGTTGCAGGGCTGTCTGGAAGGGAAGCAGGTGCAGACTCATTCACTTGAATGCGAACCGTGCCCTCGGCAGGCGATCGTTTGATTTGTTGCAGGGTTGCTTCGTGGGAGGCTTCCTCTCGTGCGGTTAGCCCCTCAATTTGCCGGACAATGCCCCGTGACTGGGGAAAGCTGATATCGCCAATTCGCACATCTTCCAGGTTAAACCCCAGCAAATAAAAGGTATCTGGATGGCTGGTCAAATATTGGCGAATTTCCACCCGCCCCTGCTGCAATAGCTGCTCTAAACGCAAATCATTAATCACAACTCCCAGCAGATCTTTAACCGCACTGGTCAACGAGCCGATCGGGTCAGATAGCTCTAACGCCACCCGTTTGGGGTCAATGACCTGATACATGACGCTCAGAGAAACATTCACCACATACTGATCTTTTGAGAGAAAATCTCCCTGGGACAAAACCTCCAAATTCCGAATTTTGGTGTCAACCAGTACCAGATGGCATTGCTCTAACAAAGGCAAGGCAAAGCTGAAGTGTCGTCCTGGCTCCAATTTGCGGATCAGTTGACCGTTTTTCACCAATAAACCAACGTAGCCCGCCCCAATAAAGTCCATGCTCCAACCGGCCCAGCGTTCAGGGGCCAGCGTTTGAATCAGTGGAGAGGGGCTGCTTGACATGGCAATTTCTTCGCACGTATCTGCTTAGCAGGTTCTGACTACAATCCTACAGCGATCGTCTTCCAGCCTGCCAGATCAGTTTTTTGGGTCTTAATTCTTGCTTATTCTAACGTTAAGAAATAGCCCATGAAGTTCGAGTTTACAGCTTGCCTCTGGCAGAATTGACTTAGGATTGTGGATTAAATGACCTGTCATTATTTTGCCTTATTGACTGGGCGGGCAAGATGCCCACCCCACAAGAATTTCAGGTTATTAAATTTGTA
>PVWD01000412.1 GCA_003003615.1 filamentous cyanobacterium CCP2
AACGCACCCCCTCCGCGTATTTGCTTCGCGCCCCTGGCATGAGAGCTTCAAAAACGAAGGAGCCTATGCTCAAACCACGTTTCATGTGTTTGCCAAAACCCCCGAAGACATTCCTGACCCCAATCAGCCATTGATTACCTATAGCCGTCCTAAGGGGAGCTACGGGGCAGAGCCGATCATGCTGGATTTTTACCTGGCAAATGCCCCCCTGCACCTAGTGGCCAGCGAAAGCACCGAAGATGAGATCCCAGATTGGCAAATTCGCTGCACAATTAATGGAGAAAGCTTTACCTTCGATCGCTGGGAACCCATTTACCTCAAGGGGTTCAAGCCGGGTCGCAATTGGGTACAGCTAGAGTTGCTCGACGAACAAGGCAACCTCATCCCGAATGACTTTAACGATACGATTCGCATCATTACCTATGAACCCGGCGGCACAGACACACTTTCCAAACTCACTAGGGGCGAAATCAGCGTTGCAGAGGTCTTTGGCATTGTTGATTCAACCTATGTCTATGCTCCACCTGCCCCCGAACCAGAGGTGGAACCAACTCCAGAGATAGAGCCAACCCCCCAGGAAGAACCGCCCGTTGCCAAAGAGCCTGCCTTAACTCCAGAAGCCGAATCCCTTGAAGAGGTACTCGAAGACCTAGGGGAACCTAATGCTTCACCGTTTCCCTCGCCCTCGGAAACGCCAGAGCTACCCATTTCAGAACCCGCAGGAACAGCATCTCCTGCAAAGCTAACTACACCAACCCCTGATGAGGAACTCCCCGCTGAGTTAACCACACCCCCCATCCCCAAAACGGTGGAACTGGAAGGAGTCGATCGCCTCAGTCCATCTGCGGTTGAAGGGCAATCTGCGGTTGAGGGGCAATCTGGGGGTTCGGCAGCAATGAGCCGCTCCGATCGGATGGATGCTACTCTCCAAAAACCGATCGAACCTACCGACAGCGTGAGGGATGAACTACCTGAGGAGGTGCAGCAAAAATTGGAGGAAGTGCAGCAGCAGTTTGATGGGTTGAGCCGTGGGCTAAATCAGGGTTCAATGCCGGAAATGCCAAATCTGTAAACAGCAGTTCCCTTTGCCGAAAGTTCCAAATTTAATTCAGCGTGTTCCACAAACTCGTAACGAAATGTAGCAAGAGATGAGTTATGGAATGCGCTGGGCATGTTTAGATGGTAGGCAGTCAAAACGGCTACGAAGCAATCAGAGTGCATGAGGGACAGAGAGCCATCAACAATAAACAGTACTCAAGATAAAAGTACTCAGGATAAAAATACTCAAAACAGGGGAGCGATTCACCCACTCGGAAAACGCTGGTTGCGATGGCTCAACCTTCGCCCAGAGGAAAGCGAACGCACTTTTCTGATGTTTGCCTTTTATACGCTCTCTTCAGTTGGCATTCTGTGGTTGGAAGTCAGCGTTGCAGCCTTATTCTTGGGGGAATATGGGGCCCGATCGCTTCCCTGGATTTATATTGCCAGTGCTGGAATTGGAACGGGAATTGGCGTGGTCTATTCCTGGATGCAGCGTGTTTTGCCATTGCATCGCGTTTTAGTGCTGACGGCGGTTCTGATGGCAGTTCCCCTACTGCTGTTTCGGATTGGAATGCATCCGGCACTGATGGGTGGGTACACCGTCTTTTTAATGCGGTTATGGATGGAAGCGATCTACGTCATTAATGAGTTAAATACTTCCATTACAGCCAACCAACTGTTTACGATTCGGGAAATTAAGCGTACCTATCCCCTGATTAGTAGCGGCATTTTGGCGGCCGATGTCTTGAGTGGCTTTTCATTGCCCTTCCTCCGAGGACTGGTTGGTTTGCCCAATGTGATTCTGCTAGCTTGCACCATGCTGTTGCTGGGGGCTGGCATTTTGCTTTACCTGACCAGAGCCTACCGCCCTTTTTTCCCAGATGCTTCACGGCGGCGAGTTGAGAAAGAGGAAAAAGATTTTGCCACTCGTCGATTGAGAGGATCACAGCAGCAGTATGTTGTTCTGGTATTCGCTTTCTTTTGCATGGTGCAGGTTTTGTCCTTGCTGCTCGATTTTCAATATTTAGGCCAGCTTGAGCAGGGCTTGAGCGTTGAAAATATTGCCGATTTTTTGGCCTTATTTAGTGCTGTTTTAGGAATTTTTGAACTGGCAACCCAATGGTTCGTTTCGGGACGGGCGATCGAACGGCTAGGGGTATTTGTGATTGCTGCCTTACCGCCTTTATTACTGGCTGGTTTAAGTGCATTGACCCTAACTGGAATTTTGAGCCTGTTTGTTGGCGTAATTGGCTTAAAGTTTGTCGATGAACTGCTTCGCTATACCCTCGTGGCCAGTACCGCCCCCATTTTGTTTCAGCCCATCCCCGACACCAACCGCAACCGGATTCAGTCGATTGTACGAGGAATTGCCGAACCGCTTTCCGCCGGACTCACAGGAGCCGCTCTGCTGGGAACAATTTGGCTGTTTCAACGCTTCACCAGCCCTGATACAACGTTTGCTCGTATCCAGGGATTTATTTTTTTGCTATACACGGCTATCTTTTCGCTGCTGTGGCTGCTGACGGTGCTGAAACTGCGATCAAAGTATTTGGAAGTGCTGGTGCTGAGCAGCGATCGGGGGCAGTTGAGCCTTTCCTATGTAGATTTGACGGCCCTACGACGAAACCTAGTGGAAGCCTTGAACCGAGCCACCAGCGACGATGAAAAGTCTTCCTGCATTGGGCTGCTAACCGACGTTGACCCGAAGCGCACTAGCGAAGTCTTGTCATCGCTCTTGCCAACCCTATCTCCCAAGTTACAGCGTCAAAGCCTGGAAGCAATGCTGAACTATCCTGATCCGGCTTATCTTGATCAGGTGCGATCGTTGTTAAATCATCCCCTGCCTGCTGACGTGTTGGCAAAAGTGCTGCGCTACGTCTGGCTTACGGATGCAGAACCCGACCATCGTCAACTCAAACCCTATTTGCTGCCAGAGGTTGACCCAGAGGTGCGGGGTACGGCAGCGGCCCTGCTGTTGCGATGCGGAAACCCTCACCAAAAGGCTGAAGCAACTGACCTCTTGCGGCGAATGCTGACCAGCAAACAGGAGCGCGATCGGCTGATGGGCTGCCGTGCCCTCAGTGATGCCGTATATTTGCAATCCCTCCGGCTGTACATTAATCCACTGTTGCAGGATGAATCCTTGAGGGTGCGCTGTGCCATGCTAGATGTGATTGCCGCCACTCACTTGGAGGAATATTATTCTTCCTTGCTGCGGGGCTTACATTACAAATCTACGCGGGAGGCTGCCCAGAATGCTTTGGTGCGCTTGGGCAGTGAGGCGATTCCGTTACTGGTTGAGTTTGCCGAAGACCCATACAAGCCAGAGGGTATTCGTGCCCAAGCCTGGTTAACGATCGGACAGATTGCGTCTCCTGATGCCGTTGATTTATTAGTTTCTCGCCTACTGACGGCCTGGGGGGCAACTCGTCGCACCTTATTGCGCGTTTTATTGCGAGTGCCAAAGGAAGCAGGCGTTGAGGCTGTTCTAGAGAACTTGGGGCGACTGGGCATTGAGTCATTAATTCACCAAGAACTGCAATTTTTGGCCCACATTTATGCAGGCTTACTGGATCTGGATATAGACGTGGGCACAAGTGATGAAGCAGATTTGCTCCGACGGGCCTTGCAGGATGCTGAAGGAGACACGATCGAACGGCTATTTCTCTTGATGCGCTTCCTGTATGATTCCAACAAAATTCAGGCGGCGGCCTTTAGCCTCCAGTCAGAATCTCGTGACAGCGTGGCGCGGGGGTTGGAAATTCTGGATAATACGATCGATTTATCCAGCAAGTCTACACTTTTGAATATTCTCGATCGCCAGCCGATCGCCGCAAAAGTGCAAGATTTGTCTAACCTTGTCACCTACCAGCCCATGTCCCCTCACCGTCGGTTACGCTATCTGCTGGATCTACGCCATTTCCTTTCAGACTGGACGCTTGCCTGTTGCTTTCACCTGTCCCGCAGAATGCGTTGGAGCCTCACCACCGAACAAATTCTGGTGTGTCTTCGCTACCCAACGGGGTTCGTCCGAGAAGCTGTCTTAGCCTACTTGCGGGTGGCTTCTCCTAAGACCCTGCGGGCTGTGTTGCCCCGGTTGCGAAATGACCCCGATCGTCTGGTGGCCCTGCAAGTGGAGCAGATGATGGCAGAATTAAGAAGCTAGGTTGATTGAATTATGCTGACTGTTGATCGCCTGCTGTTTGTCCGGAAGGTTCCCGTTTTTGCTGAGCTACGGGACGATTTTTTGGTGCGGCTGGCTTCCATCATGGAAGAGTTAAGCTTTCCCACTAAGCACACGATCTTTACTCAGGGGGAAGAAGGCCGATCGCTTTATATTCTGGTTTCTGGACGGGTGCGGGTTCACATTGACAACCGCGAACTAGCCCAGCTTGAGCAAGGAACCTGCTTTGGGGAAATGGCTGTGTTTGATGCAGAACCTCGATCGGCC
>PVWD01000109.1 GCA_003003615.1 filamentous cyanobacterium CCP2
CAAAAGTCCTGCCCTCCCCACTCCTTGTATGGGCAAATCGTGATTCGCCCCTGCCCCATTCCCCACTCCCTTACTCTCCAAAATGCCGAATAATCGCAGAGGCAAACTCTGAACATTTCAAAGGCGGATTCACTGGAGGTTCCATCAGCCGAGCTAAATCGTAGATGACTTCACGGTTGGAAATGGCCGCTCCAATCCCCTGTTTAATTAAATCGGCAGCTTCTTGCCAGCCCATGTATTCCAGCATCATGACCCCAGAGAGGATAACAGAGCCAGGATTGATTCGATCGAGTCCTGCATGTTTAGGGGCGGTGCCGTGGGTTGCCTCAAAGATGGCGCATTGGTCGCCAATGTTCGCTCCGGGGCCCATGCCCAATCCACCAACGATCGCCGCGGCCGCATCAGAAAGATAGTCTCCGTTCAGGTTCATGGTGGCCAGAATGGAATATTCATCGGGGCGAGTTTGGATTTGCTGAAAGATGCTGTCGGCAATGCGATCGTTCACCATGACTTTCTCTTTCCATTGCCCGTTGCCATGCGTGTCCCAGATGCTCTCCAAAACAGCTTTGACCTCTTGAGCAATTGTTTCTTTCTTTTCAACGGTCAGAGCGTCATAACCCGGTTCTAGCTGCCGAGCATTGTCTTCAATGCTGAGATCGGGGTTAGCTTCTTTGTTGCCCAAAATCCAGGATTCTCGCTCGGTGATGCACTGATGACGAAATTCGCTGACCGCCAGTTCATAACCCCAGTCACGGAAAGCCCCCTCGGTGTATTTCATGATGTTGCCCTTGTGAACCAGTGTCACCATTTGTTTGGCTTTAGGCAACCGGAGAGCGTGCTGCATAGCGCGACGTACCAGCCGTTGGGAGCCAGTTTTACTAATCGGCTTAATGCCAATTCCAGCATCCAGGGGAATTTGTTTCTTGCCGTGTTCGGGCGTGGAGGGGATCAGGTCTTCATTGAGGAGTTTAATTAGGCGATCGGCGATTTCGGTTCCCTGCTTCCATTCAATGCCCAGGTAAATATCCTCGGTGTTTTCCCGGTAGACAATCACATCCAGCTTTTCCGGCGTTTTATGGGGGGAAGGAGTGCCAGCATAATATTTACACGGGCGAATGCAGGCATACAGATCAAAAATTTGGCGCAGGGCCACATTCAGCGATCGGATGCCGCCACCGATGGGAGTGGTTAAAGGCCCTTTAATGGCAACGCCATATTCACGGATAGCTGTGAGGGTGTCTTCTGGCAAATACTGATATGTCCCATATACCTCGCAGGCTTCATCTCCGGCATAGACTTTAAACCAGACAATCTTTCGCTTACCGCCATAGGCTTTTGCCACTGCCGCATCAAAGACCCGTTGGGCAGCAGGCCAAATATCAACCCCTGTTCCATCCCCTCGGATAAAGGGAATAATGGGGTCATTCGGAACGACTGGCTCGCCGTTTTTGAAGGTGATCTGAGAACCAATGGTGGGTGGTGTGATCTTTTCGTACATAGCCTGCGACAACTCCTGAATATTCTAAGGTTGTGATGTGAGCAGTTGTATTGTTCGGCAACCAGATTTCCAGTAGATTAGCGGATCTCGGTCTGAAGAAACCAACCTCATAAGCAAAAGTGAAGAAAGTCTGCGAGATCTTCAGTTTTTAGGTGTAATGGTGAAGTGTTTTCCTGTTCAGAAGCATGCTTTGTCTGCTGGGCAAACGATAGGGCTTGCAAGATGAAAAGAAAAGCTTGACGTGATGTTGATGTTTAGGATTCAGGTGAGTGTCGGATGAAAAGGATTCTGATTGTTGATGACGATATCACTCTAAAGACTGCTTTAATCCGCTATCTCCAAAAGCGGGGCTATTCAGTGCAAGATGCGTCATCCGGTGCAGAAGCTCTAGCCTTATTTGAACAAAATCCACCAGACGTGGTGGTTTCAGATGTGATGATGCCCGGTATGGATGGCATGGAGTTTTGCCGTCGCCTCAGGGCTACCCGATCGGGGCAATTGGTTCCCTTTATTTTTCTGTCGGGTCGTAAAGAGCTAGACGATCGCATCCAGGGGCACCAAATGGGGGCTGATGATTACTTGGTGAAGCCGTTTGAGCCAAAAGAACTTCTGGCCAAAATTGAGGCACAGCTTGAAAGATCGCGCCGGATTAATTCAGAAATTGTGCGGCTAATGCAACAAGCCGTTGAAAATGCTCCGCCCGCTCAACCCCCAACTCCTCCGCCTGCGGCCGCCCCTGTCCCTCTACCGCTCACCCCTGCCGAAGAAAAGGTGTTTTGGGAAGTGATCCAGGGCTACACCAATAAACAAATTGGCGATCGGCTGTTTGTCAGTCCTCGCACGGTGCAAACCCATCTCAGCAACATTCTAAGCAAACTCCAACTCGAAAGCCGATCGCAACTGATCCGCTATGCCTTTGAAAACGGCTACCATCCCCCAACGGCAAAAAGCGAGGAGTAAAGCTTAGCCGTCTGTTATAGAATCGCTTACCGTTTTGCGCCTCTGTAAATTCGATCGGCCTGTTCGGGAGAGAGCCAAAGGGTTTCTAAGTCTGGCGAATGATTAGAGGGATGAGAAGAACCGTTGGTCGATCGGCCTTGTCCTGCACCACCATTCCCATGATGTCCTGCGGGGTAAGGATTGGAGTGAGATTGGGCAGTTGCTCTCTCCTCTTCCAACTCCGATAGTTCTGAGTCTGTGAGGTAAAGGGGAAGTTCGCAGGCAACAGGTGAGGTGAGTTTGCCTGAATATTGAGTTGCCGTATACCGTCCAGGAAGCTCATCTTCACCCAAATCATGATCTTGGATTTGCATTTGCGGTGACATGTAGGCATGAGTTTCTGGATCGTATGCCAGCACCTCGCCCGTTTCAATCAAATAAATCCAGGCGTAGAGCTTTAATCTACCCCGAAATAGCCGGGAGTGAATGACTGGATAGGTCTTCAGGTTTTCAATCTGAGTCAGGACGTTTTCAGCAACGGCAATCTCCAGCAGTTCTTCTTTGGTGTGCCCCGAATTGGCATAGTTTTCCATCACCAGCCGCCGGGTTGCCTCTGCATGTTTCAGCCAGTCATACACCAGAGGCATGGTCATTTCCAGTTCGCCCAGTTGCAGCAATCCTTTCATGGCTCCGCAGTGGGAATGCCCGCAAACCACAATTTGCTGAATGTCCAGAGCTTGAACGGCATACTCAACGGCAGCTCCTTCCCCCCCATTTGCGGCTCCGTAGGGCGGAATAATATTTCCGGCATTCCGAATGACGAACAAATCTCCCAGATCGGCATTGGTCATTAAATTGGGTGCCACACGAGAGTCGGAACAGGTGACGAATAATACTCTCGGTTTCTGCATGTGAGCAAGCTGTTCGAGTAGCTCCTGATGGGTGGAGACGTAACTTGCTCGAAATTGCTTTAATCCTTTAACCAGCTTTCGCATAATGATGGGCCTCTTACGGCTGACAACTTCCCCCCTGCTTGAAAATTGTCGCTTAAAAGGCTCCTCCTGTGGAAGTTAATAAGATATGCAAAGCTGTTTGACGGTATGCCGATTCCTTATCAATGAACCTAAAAATAGATAAACAAAAATGGGTAAAGACGATCGCCTCTACCCAGATTCATTGTTCAAAATTTCTAGCGGTTGTTTATCTCAACATTAGGCGGTTGCCACTTCTACCGGATAAACGCTAACTTTCTTCCGGCTTTTGCCTTTCCGTTCAAAGGTGACAACGCCATCTGCTAGGGCAAACAGCGTATCATCATTGCCGCGTCCCACGTTGGCACCCGGATGAATTTTAGTTCCCCGTTGCCGCACCAGGATGTTGCCTGCCTTAACCACTTGCCCACCGTAGCGTTTTACGCCAAGCCGTTGAGCATTAGAATCACGACCGTTTCGAGTACTACCTGTTCCTTTCTTATGAGCCATTGCTGCCTCCCGTATTGTTTTTTCGCGTCAAAGTTTACTCTTCGGTGTCGGGTGTTTCTGGCTCGTCTGCTTCAACGGTAGAAGAAGATGCTGTTTCCGTTGAGGAGCTTCCCCCAGCAACAATGTCTCCATTTAAAGAGATAGAGTTGATCATCAGGCGAGTGAGTTCCTGACGATGCCCCTGCTTTTTGCGGGTCTTTTTCTTGGGGCGCATTTTATAGACAATGATCTTGCGACCTCGTAGATGGCTAAGCACCGTTCCTTCAACCGTTGCTCCCTCTACGACAGGCTGACCTACCAGAATGTCACCATCATTATCGACAAACAAAACCCGATCGATCGTCACGGAACCGTCTTCATCAACCGCAAGGCGATCGATATCATAAAAGCGACCCGGCTCAACCCGCAGTTGCTTTCCACCCGTTTCAATAATTGCGTAAGTCATGAATTTAACCTCTGTGCCGTACAGGCAGCAGCGAAAGATTGTGGGGAGAAGGACGAACCGTTGAGCAAACCGCTCTTCAGCTATCCCTCAAATTCACCCTCAAACCTCCGGTGCATTTTGGTGAACCTGATCCGAGCGAATAAATAGCCAAGAATCTATTGTGACGAATAAAGCAGGGAAGTGTCAACTTTTTTGAATTGCTCAGCTTCCGAGGCTTGTACAGAGAATCACGGCTCTTTACACCACAAAACTATCCGCATTGTGTTGCATCGCCTGCCAACTGCGAGCATCATAATATAGATCTTCCAGGGTAATGCCATATAAAGCTTCCTTGAGCTTTTGGTGCAGCCGATACCACAGCGTATAAGTGACCCAGTCTTCTGCTTGTTCTGCTTCAGGGGAATGTTTCGGCAAAGGCTCGATCGCTTCACCGACTGCCTCTAAAATTTGTCCTAATGAGATTTGGGCGGGCGATCGGGCCAGGCGATACCCTCCTTGTGAACCGCGAATCGAATCAACTAGCCCTGCTCTTCGGAGTTCAATCAACAATTTTTCTAAGTAGGGAGCAGGCAACTCTTGGCGTTGAGCGATGGCTTTAACCGATGTTGGTTTGCAGTTAGGTTGCAAACTTAAATCAAGCATTGCCCTTACACTGTAGTGCCCACGAGTAGTTAATTTCATTAGTCAGCGATCACCGTTTATTTTTTAATGGTCAACTCACCTTCAGCTATTAACCCACTTTACAGAAAAATTGCTATAGTTATTGGTTTCTCATTTTCGATCGAATGTTTCAATTTGTCTGAAAGCGAAAGGAGTCTAACGGGTTTAAATCCGCTAACATAGCCTAATGATCAATGCCATTGGCTCTTTTGCCTAAATCGTTCAAGAATAAGGCTAAAAACTCTTAGTTGACTAAGCTAGATTTAGGATGCGCTCCAGAGTGCATCTGAGTAAAGTTTGCTCAACAATGGACTGTTGCAAAGTCGTTTTTTGAGAATGATTGAGGTAAAGGTGAAGCAATCACCCACACGAATCTTGAACTTTGTCCTTTACCTTTGACTTTTTACCGTCTCTTCTTTCTCTTCTGTCTGGACTTGTTCATTATTTACTACGCTCGGTGCAACTAGAGGCTGCCATTAGTTTTTTGGCTCTATTCCCTATTACTGATGGTTGCCCGATGCACTTGTTCATTCTTTCTTTGAGCCGAATAGATGCTGATAGCTATCAGCCAGATCCTAATCAAACGCAAATGGTTTCAAATTGGTTCGATCGAACAAAAAAATTACACTTTGATATAAGAAGGATGAAAAAAGTCAGCGTATCGAGGTAGTATAGTTTTACAAGCTGAAATAGAGCGAAAGATAACCGATCGCAATCATCATTCTCGGCTCTGTTAACATTCATAGATTCTTTGTAATTGTTGTAGATTTAGGCTGATGAGTAAGAAGAAGAAGAATGAACCTCTGACAGGTGATGCCCTTCTTGCTAAGGTTAAGGAGTTGGAACACCTTAGCAAAGAGGAAAAGGCAAAAGAATGTGGCTACTACACTGTCACAAAGAATGGTGTAGAGCGGGTCAACATGATGAAGTTTTACAATGCGCTTCTGGAAGCAAAGGAAATTGAGATTGATGGCAAGCAGTCCGGCAATGGTCGGGGCGGAAGAAGTGCAAGCTATCGAATTACAGTGCAGGCAAATGGCAATTTGTTAATTGGGGCAGCCTACACAAAGCAAATGGATCTGAAGCCAGGGGATGAGTTTGAAATCTCCTTAGGTCGCAAGCACATTCGCCTTAAGCAAGTTGACATTGATGATCTAGAAGAGTAACTTTAGCGGTTGAGTACATTTTTGATTTCGTAAATCCTAACCCGGTTAATATCTGTCTAATTTGGGTTAATGTATTGAATCAAGACCACTGGGTTAAGGGCATTGACACTCAACGAAGATCAAAACTCATTGCTTACCACTCCCGTTATCTCTCGGAAAGAGTTGCGGGAATTGGTGCGATCGCAACTGCAAATGCTCCTGGAACAAAACAATTTTCCGGGAGCTAAAGCTTTACTGGTTCCCGTGCAGCCTGCTGACATTGCAGAGGCGATCGAGGGGTTGCCAGAACCTATGCAGGTCATTGCCTTTCGGTTGCTCTCTAAGGCAGAGGCGATCGAAGTCTACGAACATCTCGATTCTTCAATTCAGCAAGCTCTGATTGAAGAGTTCAAGCGGCAGGATGTGCTGGATATTGTCGATAAAATGTCGCCAGACGATCGGGCCCGATTGTTTGATGAACTGCCTGCCAAAGTTGTGAACCGCCTCCTAACACAGCTGAGTTTGGAAGAGCGTCGGGCTACTGCTTTGCTGCTCGGATATGAGCCGAATACAGCAGGGCGCATCATGACCCCCGAATATATTTCCTTAAAGGAGCATTGGACGGTTGCTCAGGCTCTAGAGCGAATTCGGCGACTCGCAAAGGTCAGTGAAACGATTTATTATCTATACGTGACGGATGCAGCACGGCATCTCACCGGAATTTTATCGTTGCGGGCGTTGGTTGTGGCTCTCCCCGATCAACAAATTGGTGAAATCATGGTGCGAGAGGTCGTGCATGTTTATACCGGCACTGACCAGGAAGAAGTGGCTCGTCTGATTCAACGCTATGACTTTTTGGCTGTTCCCGTCGTCGATACAGAAGAACGCCTCGTGGGGATTGTCACGGTTGATGACGTGATCGATATTCTTGAGCAAGAGGCAACGGAAGACATTTACACCTTAGGTGGTGTGCAATCTGGAACAGACAGCTATTTTCAGACGAATCTCCTCACGGTGGCGCGTCGTCGGGTCGTTTGGCTACTGGTGCTGCTATTAACCAACACTGCAACGACAGCAGTGATTCGGAGCCAGGAAGACGTACTGCAACAGGTGGTGTCCTTGGCCGCGTTTATTCCTTTGTTGATTGGTACAGGAGGAAATGTCGGGGCTCAATCTTCTACAGTTGTCATTCGGGGGTTAAGCACGGATGAGATTAATAACAGTAATGCAGCCAGAATTATTCGACGTGAGGGAATTGCAGGGCTTTTACTGGGGATTATGTTGGGGGTGGTGGTGCTGGTTTGGGGATATTTTCTCCAGGGAAATTTGCTCGTTTCTATCATCGTAGGAATTAGCCTGGTTGCTATCTCCGTTTTAGCATCGGTGACAGGCTCTGCATTGCCTTATCTTTTCCAAGCCCTCAAGCTTGATCCGGCGTTAATGTCGGCTCCTTTTATTACCACTGTGGTGGACGTTTTGGGCGTTTTGCTTTACCTAAATATCGCCCGTTGGATTTTGCAAGTTCAGTAACTTGTATATTCCCGATATGATTCGCTGTGCCCTTCATGATTCTCTTCTGAATTGTTCTAATCTTTTCATCCCGCTTAAGGTTGATCCACGTTGTGGTTAAGATCTGCCTTGATCTTCCTGTTGGTCGATGTCGTTAAAATTAAAATTTGGTCAACTAGAGGGTGGAGCTATGGAGAATACAGCACAGCTATGCGTACTATCAATATCGGTCTTTCAGAAGAGCAGCGTCAGGGTGTCGTCGATCTATTAAATAGCGATTTGTCTGATGCTTACTTACTACTCATCAAAACCAAGAAATACCATTGGGATGTTGTAGGGCCCCAATTCCGATCGCTACATGAGATGTGGGAAGAGCAGTATGAAGCATTGACTGCCAACATCGATAGCATTGCAGAACGAGTTCGTGCATTAGGCGGATATCCAGTTGGTACGGCTGAAGGATTCCTTAAGCACGCTTCCATCAAAGAGCATGGCGGTGATGTTCCGGTTGCAACGGAGATGGTTGCTCGTTTAGTAAACGATCATGAACAAGTGATTCGCAACCTGCGGCAGCACGTTGACCAGTGTAGTGAACAGTATCATGACGAAGGAACAGCCGATTTCTTGACCGGGCTAATGGAACAGCATGAAGAAATGGCATGGATGCTGCGTTCCTTCATTGAAGGAGAATCTTTGGATTCTGACGGACAGGTTAGAAACACTCAGGTAAAAGCTCCAGCGGCCGTATAGGTTGGGTCATTTCGGGTGAATAGTGAAATAGCATAGAAATTCGAGGAGGCAGCGTTATATGCCTCCTTTTTGCGTTTGTTCAACGGTTTGCGTCAAGCATCCAGAATCGTTTTATTGATGACCTGCCCTTCTGAATCAATGTTATAAACGATCGGAACCCCAGTTGCCAGTTCCAGGAGGGGGACTTCTTCAGGGGTCAGTTTGTCTAGATCCATGATGATGGAACGTAAAGAGTTGCCATGAGCCGCAACCAATACATTCTCCCCTTGTTTGATGTGTGCCAAAATTCGATCGCGGAAAAAAGGAATCGTGCGTTTCGCAGTATCTTCTAGGCTTTCTCCACCAGGCGGTTTTTCCGAGTAAGAACGCCGCCAAATTCTGACTTGTTCTGCCCCATATTTCTCAGCCATTTCTGATTTGTTTAAGCCTTGCAGCGAGCCATAATACCGCTCGTCTAGCAGTGCAGAGGGACAGATTGGCAGTTCTTGAGCCGGATCACCTTCATATTTATTCCAACCGTGCCAATCAGGGTCATCCATTGCGTGTTGAATAATTGGAATTTTTCCGCCCCGAATTTCATCACACTCGGTCAAACAAACGATTGCCGTTTCAATTGCCCGAATCAGCATACTGGTAAAGCAAAAGTCGATCGTATAACCTGCATCACGCAGCTTACAGGAGGCGATCGTTGCTTCGGCTCGTCCTCGCTCGCTCAAAGGTACATCGACCCACCCCGTAAATTTGTTTGCAGCATTCCATAGGCTTTGGCCATGGCGCAACAGGATTAGTTTTGACATATCAGCCCTCAGTGTATTTTATTTCAGCTTAAGCAGGCGTTTTACTGACCACCATCTCCTGATGCTTCACTTCGTTTTGGGTGGGACGATTTTGTTCAAAATCAGTAATATTTGTTAACGTCGTTTCAGCAATTTTATCTAATGCATTTCGGGTAAAAAATGCCTGATGGGCTGTAATGACGACATTGGGAAAAGATTGCAGAAGTTGGAACACATCATCCTGAATGATGGTGCCAGATAAATCTTCAAAGAAAAGGTTATCTTCTTGTTCATAAACGTCAATTCCAAGATAGCCGATCGCACCCGATTTGATGCCTTCAATCACAGCTCTTGTGTCAATTAATGCTCCCCGGCTCGTGTTAATCAGCATGACTCCAGGCTTCATTTTTTGAATGGAATCGGTATTAATGAGGTGATGGGTTTCGGGTAGCAACGGGCAGTGTAATGAGATAATATCTGACTTTTCAAAGAGTTCGTCTAGCTCGACGTAGCGGGCAGCGGCGATCGCCTCAAAATCTGTACTCCGATACGCATCATACCCCAATAAATTGCACCCAAACCCATGCATGATTTGAGCAAAAATTAAGCCAATCCGACCTGTGCCCACAACCCCCACCGTGCAGCCATGCAGGTCAAATCCCATTAAACCATCCAGAGCAAAATTGTCATCTCGAACCCGATTATATGCCCGGTACAGTTTTCGGTTTAGCATCAGAATTAGCCCAACCGTGTGTTCAGCCACTGCATAGGGGGAGTATGCAGGAACTCGCAGCACCGTAATACCCAGATCTGCGGCCGCTTTTAAGTCAACTTGGTTAAACCCCGCACAGCGCAAAGCCAGCAGTTTCGTGCCATTTGCAGCCAGCATCTTCAACGTTTCGGCATTGGCAATGTCATTAACAAAAATACAAACGGCAGGAAAGTTAGCCGCAAGGGGAGCGGTTTTGGGGTCTAGACGGGGTTCAAAAAAAACTAGCTCGTGGTTGTGTTGGGCGTTGACTGCCTGAAAAAACTGGCGATCGTACCCCTTTGTACTAAAAACAGCAACTTTCATCCATTCACCCCCAAACTTCACTTGCTTTTGCCCTGGATTCTTGTCCTAAAGGGGCGAGTTGTTGTACGCCCCTCAAATCATCAAGAATAGTCGGATGACTCTAGCAGTTTCCTACTTCCTAGTAGGGCCACCTCCAGTTTGTGATCTCTGGCTTATCCATGCCATGTTCATAAGCGTAATTGCAATTTTCGATAATGGCATTATTCATCCGCTCTCGCACATGGGCCCCTCTAGAGCCAAGCTTTTCAACCCGATCGATTACATCAATTACCAAACTAAAGCGATCGATTTCGTTGTTAATGGCCAACTCAAGGGGCGTGTTAATGTTGCCTTTTTCCTTGTAGCCCCGAACGTGAATGCGGTGCTGATTAGAACGGCGATAGGTCAGTTTGTGAATCAGCCAGGGATAGCCATGAAAGTTAAAAATTACCGGCTGATCAGGCGTAAAGAGGTTGTCAAACTCGCGGTGAGACAGTCCGTGCGGATGTTCCGTTTCGGGAACTAAGGTCATCAAATCTACCACGTTAATGAACCGCACCTTTAAGTAAGGAAACTCTTCTCGCAGGATCGCCGTTGCGGCCAGGGCTTCCTTCGTTGGAATGTCTCCGCAGCTTGCCATTACCACATCTGGCTCATCGGGTTCGGTGCCGCAGTCATCGTTGCTCGCCCAGTCCCAAATGCCAATGCCCTTAGTGCAATGCTTGATGGCTTCCTCCATCGTCAAATACTGAAGGTGTTTCTGCTTGTCGGCAACGATGACATTTACATAGTCCTTGCTGCGGAAGCAGTGGGCCGCAACTGAAAGCAAGCAGTTGGCATCGGGGGGGAGATAAATTCGTACCACTTCTGGGCTTTTGTTTGTCACCACATCCAGGAAGCCCGGATCTTGGTGAGAAAAACCGTTGTGGTCTTGCCGCCACACCGTTGAAGACAGCAGGATATTTTGCGATGAAACAGGGGCCCGCCAGGGGATTTCCCGCTTGCTAATATCTAACCATTTGGCGTGCTGGTTAAACATGGAGTCGATGACATGGGCAAACGCTTCGTAGGTGTGGAAGAAGCCATGCCGTCCTGAAAGCAAATAGCCCTCTAGCCAGCCTAACAGCGTATGCTCACTCAGCATTTCCATGACGCGCCCATCCTTGGAAAGTTCGCTACCATCCAGGTCTTCTGGAAGCATTTCTGCCATCCAGGTTTTTTTGCTGACTTCGTAAACGGCAGTCAAACGGTTGGATGCGGTTTCATCGGGCCCAAATATCCGGAAGTTGTTGGGATTGTGTTTGAGGATGTCGCGCATGAAGACTCCCAACGATCGGGTGTTTTCTGCCTCGATCGTGCCGGGTTTTTCCACCGGAATCCCATAGCTCCGAAAGTCCGGCAGGCGTAAATCGCGACGCAGCAACCCGCCATTGGTTAAAGGGTTTGCCCCCAGCCGTCGATGTCCCTTAGGAGCCAATTCCTTCAGTTCTGCAAGGAACGTACCATTTTCATCAAACAATTCTTCAGGCTTATAGCTCCGCATCCAGTCTTCCAACAGTTGCAGGTGAGCCGGATTATCATGCATTCCTGAAAGGGGAACCTGGTGCGATCGCCAGAAGTTTTCTGTCTTTTTGCCATCCACCGAGGCCGGCCCTGTCCATCCCTTGGGAGAGCGCAGCACAATCATCGGCCACATTGGGCGAAACGCATTGCCCGTACTCCGCGCTTCCTGCTGAATTTCTCTAATTTCAGAGATCGCCACATCCAGCGTTGCTGCCATCGCCTGATGCATATACTCTGGGTCAGAACCTTCCACAAAGTAAGGCTTGTAGCCATAGCCCTTGAACAAGCTTTCCAACTCCTCATGGCTAATTCGAGACAGGATAGTTGGGTTGGCAATTTTATAACCATTCAGGTGCAAAATCGGCAGCACGGCCCCATCCCGAACCGGATTAATAAACTTATTGGAATGCCACGCGGTCGCCAGGGGGCCCGTTTCCGCTTCGCCATCTCCCACCACCGCAGCCACAATCACATCTGGATTGTCAAAGGCAATGCCGTAGGAGTGGGCCAAACTGTAGCCTAACTCTCCGCCTTCATGAATGGAACCGGGCGTTTCAGGCGTACAGTGACTCCCAATGCCTCCCGGAAAGGAAAACTGCTTAAAGAATTTTTTCATGCCCTCCGCGTCTTCGCTCTTGTCCGGGTAAACCTCAGAGTAGGCTCCTTCCAGATAAACCGGCCCCAGAAACCCAGGTGCCCCATGCCCTGGCCCCGCAACGTAGACCATATTCTGGTCATATTTTTTGATGATGCGGTTGAGGTGAACGTAAATAAAGCTCAGCCCAGGACTGGAACCCCAGTGTCCTAATAATCGTGGCTTGACATGCTCTGGTTTGAGGGGTTCCCTCAAAAGCGGATTATCGCGGAGGTAGATCATGCCGATGGCTAAATAATTGCAGGCACGCCAGTAAGCATGCATCTTGCGTAATTCTTCATCCGATAAAGGTTTCGTTTCAGGAAGAGTTGCAACTACCATGACTTTAGTACACCTTCTTTGGATTAATTGCCGTTGGAAAGAATCTAAAATAACTTCCGGTGCTAGACAAGTGAGCGTAATACCTTTTAAGTATTTTGAAAGATTTGAAATTGCTCAAAAATTGCACTTTGCGGGCCAGTCAAATTTTAACGAGATGCGAAGGATTTTCCTACCTTAAATCGGAGGTAAGTTTGCGATCGGAACGACTGGACAAGCGTCCGTATTTGTTCTAGAAAATGCGCTCAAGCAGCAGAATAAAGGCAACAAGAAGGAATAAACCATCCCGCAGTTAGAAACAGTATCAGGTTCTGAAATGCTGAGAAAGCAGTCTCTTCAGGTTTTCTTAAGAACTTCGAGCGTTTACTTCAATTGAAAAGTGTAGGCTTGTACGAGCGACAGAGCACGTTTTCTAAACCATACTTACGATCGAGCAAAGCTGACTAGAACCGATCGAATTCAAGATCAAGGTTTTTTAATATAAAAGCTGATATTGGTTATGTTCTATGGTTTTAATTTGCTATCAAAATAACACAGCGAGGCGGAGATATTTGTTATCTGCTTAACACCCATTCATTGAGTCTGAGTAGCGATCGCTAGATACGTTTGCCAGGTTATTCTGTGAGGTGGATGGATATGAAACCGGCAAATTTGGTGACAGACAAATGCTTCTTGTCCTGAAGTTGTTGCTGCAAGCTTTGTGAAAGCCGCTACTTTTCTGATTGGAAACTTAGCCCATTTTTCTAAAAAGGGGTCAAATCCCTTATGTCAATGGACTAAACCTGTGCTAGCCTCTGGGCTATGGTTGAGGCACATCGTCGAAGTCAAGCAGGGTGTCGAGTTTTACTGATTGTCCTGTGGTTGACACTCATGATTTTGGCTGTCAAGGTTTGGGCAGGGTGGGCAACGCGATCGCTCAGTTTGCTTGCAGACTCATTGCACGTTTTAATTGACAGCTTCAGCACATTTTTAAGTTTGTGTACTGTTCTCTCTTTGGGGCAAACGTCTGGACGTGAAGTATGGGGCCATCGCAGGCGAGAAGCTGCTGCAATCCTGACCTTGGTCGCTGGTTTGGGGTTTCTGTCCTTTAGCTTAATGGGTGTATCTGCTTATCAGTTTCAAGCTTTGATGCAAAACACCTCACTCCTGCCTGCGGTTCAAGTTGATTTGCCCCTCATCTTATTACTCACGATCGTCATTTCAATTCATATCTGCCTGGTTTTGTTTGAGCGATACGAGTCCACTATTCTAGACCTCTCGGTGCTGCGCCTGAATGCAAACCACATTTTGACGGATATTTGGCTGACGATCGCCATGTTATTGGGATTAGTTGGCGTTTTGGCGGGCTATGTGTGGCTAGATTCGTTGATGGCGATCGTGCTGCTGCTCATGCTCATTCCCAGCCTGTGGCGTGTTTTAAACCAACAAATTCCTTCAATGACTCATCACATGGCCATTGCCCCTGAAGTGTTGGCACAGCTTGCCCTCCAGGTTGAAGGGGTCGTGGCGTGTCAAGAGGTGCGATCGAGAGGGCTATTGGGTCGTCATCTCCTGATTCAAATGCATTTGAGCCTGCATCCAGAATTTATGACGGTGGCGCATTTAGTGACAGAACGCTTGGAAAAGCTCCTGCGAGAGCGATACGGCTCTGTGCAAACGCGGTTCTATGTGCGGAAGGCAGAGAAGAAATAGGGGATTCAGAAAGCTCTCTGCCTTCGTTCATTCCTAGGAGGAGCAGCGGTGAGTTTCTCAGGACTTACGTAAGCTCTGTTTCATACCTCCAGATTTAGCCTAAGGTGGGCAGTGCCCACTACAATTGAAGGTTTTGCGTAAGTCCTGTTTCTGTTACTTCATCACTGCTGAATGTCCGGCAATGTCGCCTACCGGTTCGCATTGTCCTCCCAAATATTTCGCTAAGAACGCCTCGGTGATGCCGTAAAAGTGGAGGCGGTTTTCGGGACGGGCAAACCCATGGCCTTCATCGGTGTACAGAACATATTCCACAGGTTTGTTGTTGTGCCGCATGGCTTCTGCAATCTGATCGCTTTCGGCTTGTTTAACCCGCGGATCGTTGGCCCCCTGCCCAATCAAGAGTGGTTTTTGAATCCGATCGCAGAAAAAGAGGGGCGATCGAGATTTCAGGAATTCCTCTTCAGTCTCCAGATGTCCAACCCGATGGTAGAACTGAGCTTTGAGCGGTTCCCAGTAGGGAGGAATGCTGTTCATGAGTGTAATCAGGTTGCTGGGGCCCACGATATCTACCCCTGCGGCAAACACTTCTGGAGTGAAGGTGAGTCCCACCAGCGTGGCATAACCGCCATAGGAACCACCCATAATGGCAATTTTTTCTGGGTCAGAAATCCCCTTTTCCACCAGCCAGTTCACCGCATCCAGCAGGTCATCGTGCATCTTGCCGGCCCACTCCCGGTTTCCAGCATTGACAAACGCCTTGCCGTAGCCCGTCGAACCTCGAAAGTTGACTTGTAAAACGGCATAGCCTCGATTTGCTAACCATTGGGCTTCTGGGTCATAGCCCCAAGTATCTCTTGCCCAAGGGCCGCCATGCACTAAGAGTACGGTGGGTAGCTTTTCTGTGGGAATGCCCGTTGGCGTGGTGAGGTAGCCATGAATGGTCAAGCCGTCCCGTGCGGTGTAGGAAATTGGCTGCATGGGGACGAGGGGCAAATCCTCCAGGGCAGGCTTATTGCTAAACAGCAGTGTGCTGGTCTTGGAAGCGCGATCGTAGGTGTAGTAATAAACTGGGCCATCATCGGTTGTGTAAGCCACCAGCCATTGATCATCGGCTAAGGTGCGGCTGCTGACACCAAACTCACCCGGTCGCACTTGGGCAAGGGTTTCAAAATCAGATGCGATCGTGGGGTCTAGAATTTGCCAGTCCAGCTTATCGCGATAGAAGGCAACGGCTTCCAGGGTGCGGTTGGTTGGGTGCATCATTACACCGCCCACATCATACTGCTCATCTTCGACAATCACGCTTTCCTGGCGAGTGGCCAAATCCAGTGCTAGCAAGCGTTGGGCATTGACATCATGGCTGCCGACGATGTAAAGAGTTTTGCCATCTTTGGAAAAGGCAACCGGATAGCCCTCATCTTCTGGGCCCCAGTGGCGCAACAGTTCCCACTCTTGGTCGATCGCCGATCGATACAATAAATCAGAGCCGCCATCGGGTGTTGCTGCAACGGCAACGCGAATTTGAAACTGGGGATCAGCCGTCCAACTGACAATATTGCCAGGATTTTCTGTATCAAACTCAACGGCTCCCGTTTTCAGGTTTAGCCGATACACATCAAAGCTTTGGGGGTTGTTTAGATTTAGCCCTACAATCATTTCATCGGGAAACTCTGGATCAAGATCGATCGGCTGGGCTTTGACTCCTTCAAAGGGGGTCAGATCTCGCACCATGTTGGTGTGGATGTCCACCGAATAGCAGTGGAAGTTTTCATCTCCATCGGCATCCTGCATGTAGATCAGGTGATTCCCGTCATACGTCCAGAAGTAAATCCGAATGCCGCGCTTTTTGTCTTTGGTGATTTGGCGATCGTCTTCCTGCCCAACGGTACGGAGCCAGACTTGCAGGACATTATTTTCATCTGGAGCGATGTACGCCAAATACTTGCCATCAGGGGAAAGTTTCGGTTGCGCCCGTTCTGGATTACCAAACAAAACGTCGCGAGGAATCAAAGGGGGCAATTGAGACATTACTGAACTCGCCTTTGCAGATTGCATAGAGATTGTCATTACTTCGTAACCAACCCTTTGGATCTTAGCGAGCCAGCCGCTAGAGGATCTATTCCAGAAATCCGCATTTTTTGCGGTAGCGTAGGTTTAATTCAATCTGGGTAAAAGGGTGCGGTCATGGGGGAACGGGAACTGGTGGCATATTTGCGATCGACTCAGGCCATTCGAGAACGGTGTGGATATTTATTTGAGTTGGCCTGTCAGGATCAGTTGCAGCATTTCCGCTGTGATTTAGACCAGCTTAATGCAGTGGCAAACTATGTGATTCAGGTGATGCAAACGGCTTACCCTGACTTGCAAGTTCCGTTTCACAGCCGGTGGCGACACTTTGAAGCAGGTGGAGTGCCGAGATCCGCAGCGTTCGATCGGCTTTTGCAAAATTTGAACCGCGTGGAGCAAGCTAAAGCCAAATTTGATCTGGTCATTACCAGCGTGCTGCTGGATGCAGGGGCAGGAGCCGTATGGAAATATGTAGAACCCACCACAGGAGAAGCATTTCAGCGATCGGAAGGGTTAGCCGTTGCCAGCTTTCATCTGTTTTTGCAAGGGGGCTTTTCCAGCGATCCAACTTTTCCGCTCCAAGCTGATGCGATCGGGCTGCAAACCTTCTCTGAGGCAAAACTAGCCCACTCCTTCCAGGTGAATGAATCAAATCCGTTGGTGGGGTTGGCAGGACGGGCAGAACTCATGCAGCGATTGGGGCAAGTCCTAGAAAATTCGCCCCACTTGTTTGGTGAAGCGGCTGGTAAACCAGAAGCCTTGCGGCTAGGGAATTTAGTAGATTATCTGATTCAACAGGCGAATGGACAAACCCTCAAAGCACACACGGTCTTTGAAGCGGTGTTGGAAGGATTCAGCGAAATTTGGGCGGGACGACTTCGTTTAGCAGATTGCAACTTGGGGGATGTCTGGTTTCACAGTGCTTTGCCCGATCGCGGATTGGGTTCTCAGTGGGTGCCGTTTCACAAACTCTCGCAATGGCTCACCTACTCGCTGCTGGAACCGCTTCAGGCATTGGGGTTGCACATTACTGACTTAGACGAATTAACCGGACTGTCTGAATATCGCAATGGCGGGTTATGCGTGGATTTGGGCTTACTACAAACCAAGCACGATGCCGTCTTGCAACAGCCCCACCCTCCCGATGCAGAAATCATTGTGGAATGGCGTGCCCTGACTCTAATTGCCCTTGATCGCATTGCTGACCGAATCCGCGATCGTTTGGGCATGACGAAGCAAACCTTACCCTTAGCCAAAGTGCTAGAAGGGGGAACGTGGGCCGCCGGACGACAAATTGCGGCTGAAAAACGGGAAGGGGGAATCCCTCCGATTCAAATCATCAGCGATGGCACGGTGTTTTAGCAGTCCTGTTGAATTGTCGTCTAACCGCCCGCGAAGTTGCAACCGATCGCAGAACTCTTAAAACACCCACTCCCTACTCCCCACTCTCCACTCCCCACTCCAGAATGCAAGACTTGACCCACCCAACCCATTTCAAGCAATTTTAGCTAGACTCGTCTTTAGGAACTCTACCAAAACTTGATACAAATCGTTACTGATATTCTTAGCTTATTTTAATT
>PVWD01000013.1 GCA_003003615.1 filamentous cyanobacterium CCP2
GTATATATAAATATAAAATACTTGCTTGGGTTATATGTACAACCCGCAGAGATTGTTGTAACGACATCGGAGATCTGTTATCCAACTGGTATTCTCATGGGATCTTTAAGCCTGCTCCATTGTCGCAACGATCGTCCCTCCCATATGGAAAACGATTTATTTGAGGAAGTATTATTGATTACGGGCAAGTAGCAAGGGGGTTCAAAGGCAGTTTCCGTGGGAAGTATGAGTAAATAGATATAAAATGCTTTGAAGACACTAAAGATACCAAACGTGTAGCCATCTTTATATTGAATTGAGCTGCAATAAGCAAATATCCAGAACGAGCACCTAAAATGATAATATGCATTTTATATGTAGACATTACACCTTGTATTTAATTTATACATATAAGGTGTAATGTATCAATGGACTTTTGCTCATTTGTACTTACTGTTTTTTACAATAAGCTGTACCGATGAACCGTAATAAGATTGTTGCTCTCTATCGTCAGCGCATTGAGAGTGGGGAACGCATTAAATTATCCTCCAAGGAACGATCGTTTCTAGTTCAAGATTTTGTCCAAAAACTTCAGGGAATAAATGACCCAATCGCAATTAGGGAGATGTGTCGTGATGAGATTACGCTGTTGGAGGAAGGGTATGGCCAAGGCAGTAATAGTACGACAAATTATCTTAGCAGGTATCGTTCGGCAATTACTCAGGCAGTAGAACAGGGGATACTACTGTTGACGGAGAAGACAAAAGCAAGATTTGTGGGACATAAACAAGGGACGGGGGAAGCTTTTGAGGCAACGAATCATCTAGCGTGGAGCCTGATGCGTTATGACAATGCGGTTTATGCTCGAAACCGCCGGGCAACTAATGTGGGAAATAATCGGAGACAAGATGATCCGCAGCCGTTTGTTCCCGATCGCTTTTTGGAGAAGGCACGCGAACTATTGGAAGCAACTGAAGCAGAAACACTGGCAGTGGGAATTGCAGCTTTGACAGGGAGACGACATACGGAGGTGGCAGTTTCTGGTCAGTTTACTCTGACAAAACACCCTTATTTACTCGCTTTCGATGGGCAATTGAAGAAGGATACTCCGGTTGCTTATCCGATCGTGTCACTCATTCCGGCGGAAGCCGTTATGGAGGCGATCGATCGCTTTCGGACAATGCCGCAGATACGTGAGTTGCAGGGGCTTACTAGTGTGGATCAACTAGTGGTTAATTTTAGAGCTAGGGTCAATTCTAGGGTGAAATTGCATTTTCAGAAAACGGGAATTCTGCCGCTTCTACCCGGTTTCCAAAGTGTTTCGATTCATCGTCTTAGAGCAGCATATGCACGCTTGGCAATCTATTTTTGGTTGCCGAATCAGGGGATGAATGAGCAACGATTTTTACAGTTTTATTTGGGGCATGTGGAGGCAAGCCAGATGGACGATGCACCCAACTCAAATGCAACGACTCATTATTTTGGCTATCGGTTGGTGGATGAATCAGGAAAACCAATTTCTGCTTCTGGCATTAAGTTAATGAGCTATCCGCCTCTTCCGAGACCCTCTCTTCAGCAAGTAGAGGAGCAATTGCAGTTTAACGAGGTGTTGAAGGCGATGGCACCTGATGTGGGTGAGGAGGATCAAAGTATGAATGTACCAGATACAGGTGGTGAGGAGATTGGAGAACGAGAGAAGGGGGAGGCGATGTTACCCAATCCAGCAATTGTTGATAATTTGCCCGCTAAGCCCAAAACACCTGCGAAGAATCGATATAAGGAAGTTACGGTCAATCTTAATACACTCTTGACTGCCGCTGATGCTTTAGGGTTGCACTTACTGAAGGGAAAGGGGAGAGGGTATCAACTGTTGCTGCAACAAGTGCTTGAGGTAATTGGAAAACGACAGCACAACCAATCCCTTAGAAGGGAGGAAAATCAGGAGGAAATATCTGGACGATCGCTCGTGCAGGATGAGGAAGATAGGGATAAGTTAGTTCAGAAGATGGATGAGTTGTCCCAACAAATGACGGTTCTCAGTCAACACGTTCAAAATACTCAGGTAGAACGTGAGTCAGTATCGCTCTTGGCAAACGAAGTTACCTCCCTCCGAAAGCAACTTCAACAACTGATAGAGGAACGTGACTCGCTTCAGTCTCAGGTTGAGCGGTTGCTGCCGCTTCAGCAAGAAGGGCAAAGGCTCAAACAGGAGTTGCAATTAGCTCGCGATCGCCTGAATCAATTTCTCCATTTGGCCCAGGGGGCGGCTTCTGAGATGGCACCAGATTCTCAGAATCAGAAGCCGGAGGGTTCGCTTTCTCCATCAAACGACATTCCAGAGAATGCGCTAAAGGAAAGGGATGAAGGGACATTCAAGTCGAAATCTCATGATGTTTCTGCTAAGCTCTCTCCCGACGATCGCATTCCGATTGCCATTGATGCTCTCATCCGCTTTAACCAATCTTGCTCTGATATTGCTGAACGATGGTTCATTAGTACTAATGTTATTGCGATGGCCTCTGCGACCAATCCCGCAACGAAGGTTAAACCCTGGTTGGAATTGCACCCGGAGGTCGCTCGTCTGGTGCAGCAGCACAATCAAGCCATGGAGACAGATAGACCCCATCATAATCGGGGCAAGGATAAAACTGAATTGCGTTCGATCGTTGATGCGTTTACGGAGGGGAGTCAAACGCAGCATCAATGATATATATACATATGTATATAACCACGGAACCTTGAACTCCTTTCCCCTACCATACCCTCCCTACAATCCATTTCCTACAATCGTGCAAAAGCGATCACGGCCTTCCTGTTTGGCTTGATAAAGTGCTTGATCGGCTAGGGTCACTAGGTTTACCATTTCTGCTTCGATGCTTGCTTCTATTGTTGCAACTCCTGCACTAATCGTAATATGCCCTTTTTGTGAACTCTCGTGGGGAATCGCTAAGCTTCTTACCCGTTCACAGATTCTCTTGGCTACAGTAGCCGCTCCATTCCCGTCGGTCTCAGGCATTAAAATCACAAACTCTTCTCCTCCATATCGCGCTGCTAAATCTCCCGACCGATGGACGACGCTGGAAATTAACTGGGCAACTTGCTGGAGACATCGATCCCCTGCTGGGTGTCCATAGGTATCGTTATATAGCTTGAAATGGTCAATATCACACAAAATCAGGGATAAATATACTGAACTTCTGCCCCCAGTGCAAAGCTGCATTCGACGAATTCTCCCTTGTTCTTGCGCTATATATTCATCAAAGCGACGACGATTAGCAATTTGGGTTAACCCATCCATGGATGCCATTCTTTGCAAGTCACGGTTGGCTGCCTCTAACTCCCGCTGAAGCTGCGTTTGCTCAATTAGCCGCCGTACCCGTTGCCGCAATACCGCCCAGTGTATCGGCTTCGTTACATAATCAACCGCTCCAACTTCATACGCTCGATCCACCGATTCTTGATCATTTAACCCAGTAATCATCAATATTGGCGTAGTTTGACCGTTTGGAAGCGATTGTAATTCGGCACAACACTCGAAGCCATTCGTCTCCGGCATCAAGGCATCCAGTAATACAATATCTGGCTGTTGCTCAAAAGCTGCCAATGCTGCTTTGCCATCCTGCGCTTCTACAATGCGATACCCCTCCCGCTCTAGCAGTAGCCGAAGCTGCATCCGAACAAAAGGATCATCATCAACAATTAAAATCAGGGGAGCTTTATTCTGAGATATCGTGGTGTTCATCTTCTTGATTAACAGCTACTCTACCAGCTTTAACAGGACATTCAACGTGAGGATTGCCACCCACTGCTTCTGCTAGATTACCCTCACGTCCACCCACTTCTAACGCTTTGTATCGCTCTGCTAGAGGTTAAAAGCTGTACTGTTGCCAACCCATTCCTCAAATGCGATCAGTCCTTAACTTCTCTGTATGGACTTTCATCGTTATAAATTCTATAAAAAGAACAGAGCAACGGCATTCATCAAACGTTGTTAAAAACCGTCTTCTCTCAATTGTCCCATCTTTTCGTCTGTTGTTTAAATGGTGATGAATCCACAAACTCCGTCTGATCACAATATTTTGTTTAACCGATCGCAAGAGATTTTAAGCGACCTATATCAAAAAATTGATGATCGTTTAGCGTTACAACCACAACCCGTCCATCAACCCTTTCAAAGTTTTGCCAGTCCTGATGGCAGTTTCACTGGCAGCCTTCAAACGTTGATTGGAACAAACATTGACTGGTTAATTCATTCATCAATCAATGTTCCCAGTAGAGCATTCGGCACGATGCGGCTCACCGCTTGGCTAGAGCCATACATTCAAGTTCCACATCTTGCCTTTGAGTTTGGGTTATTCTCTTCGCAATTACTTTTCTATATTGATTACATTCCTCGCGTTGATTTATGGACTCACCCGGAATATGTTGAACAGTATTATAAACCCGTTGAACCCACCTATCTTCAGTTGCGAGATCATCCCAATCTAACTTTATTCGTCAGCAAGGGATTTTATGTGCGACAGGTGCAATCTCCCACTCATCTCTGTTTTACTTGTCCAACAACTAATGATTCCTTTTCTCTACTGCAAGCCGTTGCTCATGAGATGTGTGATCGTTGGTTAGACTGGGTTGAACAAGCCAGTCCTGTAGCAATAGAAAAACAGGCAGACTTGGCAAAGCGCGATCGACAAATGCGACAAATTACAGCAGAACGTGATCCTGGAAATGCAATGGTTGAAAAGAGTTTGGGAGCTGAAATAGCGGGTCAAATCGTGCGATCGCTCTGGGACAAAACGGTAAATTAGAACAGCTTTACAGGGGTTTAGTTATAAACTTTGCTGTCTTAGGTCATCTTGACGTTGCCGCGATTCCTGTTGTCGCTGCCTCATGCGTTCTTGTATCTGTTCTTGGTTTTGTTGCCATCGTTGCTGTTGCCGATCCCAGAGGTCTTGCTGTCGCTGCCGTTGTTCCTGTAGGCGTTCTTGCTGCTGTTGCCGTAGGTTTTCTTGCCGTCGCCTTTCTTGCTCACGCTGTTGGGAAGGAATTATTTCATCTGAAAACTGCTTTTGAGACATTGCCTCAGTCATGCTTGCTGCACGATTTGTTAGTGGAACAACAAACAGAAAGATGGCTGATAGAAGGAGACAAAATAGCTCTAGCCTTAGGAGCCGACTCAACAGATTTAACATATCATGCTCTCCCTGAACTGTGAATGAACGATCATCCATAAGTCCACTGTAGCGAAGACAGAAAGTTTAGATCTCCCTCTTTGCGATCTTCTTCATCGGGTTTGTGCCTTGAACCTCTTTTTCGTGTAAGTAACGGTGAATCGCATGATCCAAGGTAGGCAGCAGCGTAGCTCGTTCACTTCCCAGCACACTATAAACTGGACGAGGTGCGATCCATCCCAAAGATTCATTAGGATGAGCCTGAACGTGTGCCGCATTCAGCCCAGCTTGTTTAGCAGTGAATCGGGCTAATTCAGCCCAAGTCGTCGCTCCCACATTGGCTAAATGCCAGATGCCACACTCTCCATCAATCAACAGATCAAGAGTGACATTGACTAAATCGGGAACGTAGGTAGGAGAAACGGTGGTATCTTCGGTAGTCCTAAATGTCTCTCCGGCGGATAAAGTTAGCAAGGCGATCGTCAGAAAATTGTGCTGATCCCAAGGGCCAAAAAAGGCACTAGTGCGAATCACCAGCGAATAGGGATGTACAGCTAAGACCCATTCCTCCGACCTGGCTTTACTATGTCCGTAAACATTGAGGGGTGATACAGGGCTACTTTCCAAATAAGGTGTATTGTGACTGCCATCGAACACAAGATCTGACGAGAATGTAACCAGGGCAATCTCTCGATGCAGACAGGCTTTTGCTAACACTGCGGCTCCCTCTGCATTGGTTGACCAGCACACATAAGGCTCTCGCTCTGCATCATCCACGCGCACGTATCCCGCCGCATTGATTACTGCCCAGGGATTCAGTTCTGACAGCATGTTGTGTACGGATACGCTGTTTGTAATATCCATTGCTTTGCGAGAGGCAAGCACATAGGGAATTCCTCGAACAGCGCAAATGCGAGCAAAGGCTTGCCCCAAAGTTCCAGTTGCCCCTGTAATCAGGAGGGGTCTGGAAGGGGAAATAGTAGGTAAAGAGGAAACGGACGAGAGTAGACGGTGATGAATCGTGCGAGAGCGTTGCTTTATGTGTGTTTGGCTCTCCAGCTTTGCATCTTGTTGAGCGTAGCTAACTGGCGGATGCAGAAATCGATCGTCCCGTTGCCACCATCCGGGCACAGCCAAAAGCGGGTGCGGATAAGGTTGATTCTGGGATAAGTAACGAATCATCTCAGCCAGGGCAGTCGATCGAGGAGTGGGCGATCGTAAATCAAACACACCTGGCTCATAGAAGCCATTTGAGCGAGTCACCAGACTATTCCAATCATAGGCACCTAGCAGTGACCAAACCGTTACAGCCCGAACCGCTATGCCATCCTGTCGCACACTCTGCGCCGCATCCCAGACTTCTTGCAACCAGCGCAACTGTTCCTCGCGGGTACAGCCTAAGTGAACTTCTGTCACTGCGATCGGTAACTGATAGCGATTCCAGGTTTCATGCAGTAGGTCTTCAGGACTGGTTTTTCCCTCTACACAGACTCGCACTGCCGCCACATCTGCATAGTTGTGTTTGCCATTGCCCCCATGCGTATCAACCGGATACCACTCTAAACGCTCATCTAGAAACCGATCGCTTGTGATGTAGTGATTAACACCAACAATATCAGGGGGACAGGGATGCTCCAGAAACCATTCCAATTCTGCGGATTCAATTCCTGCTTGTTGCAAGTAATTCCACAGTGGATGACGGGCATCTACACGCCCGCAGAGGAGATCGAACGATAACCAACGGCGATGGTTTTCAAACTCGGCTTGATAGGCAAGCAGCGGCGTGCTGAATGTTTTGCCCAAGTCTTCGGTTTGCACCAGTTGGGCAGTGGCATTTACCTGGCGAATAGCTTGCATGGAGCAGATGATGGCTCTGCACTGGGCGAGTAGGGCGCGAATAAAGATAAAATCCTCTCGTCCATGCGGATACCAATGCCCATATAAGCCGCTGAATCGTGCTGTTGTCAGGGGTTCATTGACGGGTGTGTAGTGGGTGATCCACGGATACCGGTGGGCAACAGCATCAGCAAATTCAGCCAGTTTTTCTGGAAAGGCAGGATCAACCAGACTGGTGTAGCCAGGGCCACTACCATGATGGATCAGTCCAACGATCGGACGAATTTCCAACTCTCGTAACCGTTCCAATCGCTGATCTGCCCATGTCCAATCGGCTTGTTCTAACCCGTTTGGGGCAATGCGTTCCCATAGGATTGGATAACGTAAAGCCTGAATCCCCAACATCGCAAACCGATCGAGGTCTTCTAGCCGAGCCGCATGACCATTCCACTCCAACTGGTCGAAGTATTCGTCTCCAACTCGGTTGACGGTGCATTCTATTCCTCCCCAAAGTTCCAATGGTGGAGGAGCGATCGGTTCTTTGTTTGTCACCATTTTGTCACCATAGAGTCTCTGCACCTCTCACTAGCAAGTTGCATTTGTCAAACTTTTGTCAACTGTGCCTTGCTAGCAATCTGTTTGTAAACCATCAGTGCCTGTGCAACACATTGATCCATGTTGTAATACTTATAGGTTGCTAGTCGTCCTACAAAGTACACGCCAGGAGTGGCATCAGCTAAGGCTTTGTACTGTTTGTAAAGCTCGGTGTTTTCAGAGCGAGGAACAGGATAATAGGGATCGCCTTCTGCCTTCGGAAATTCATAAACAATGCTGGTTTTATGATGTTCCTGTCCAGTTAAATACTTGAACTCCGTCACACGCGTATAGAGGTGTTCATTTGGGTAATTAATGACAGGAGCCGATTGATAGACAGCAGTATGATGAGTTTCATGTTTGAATTCCAGCGATCGATACGGCAATTTCCCATAGCGATACTCAAAGAATTCATCGATCGGGCCTGAATAAACCATTTCACGGCAGGGAATACCATTCACAACTTCACGATAATCCGTATTCAGCATTACCTTAATGTTGGGATGTGATAACATGTTTTCAAACATGGCTGTAAATCCGTACAGCGGCATCGCCTGATAGGTATCGGTAAAGTAGCGATCGTCGCGATTGGTGCGGGTAGGAATGCGAGCAATCACCGATTTATCTAGCTCTGAAGGGTCGAGTCCCCATTGTTTGCGCGTATAGCCGCGAAAGAACTTTTCATACAGCACCCGTCCCACTTTACTGACTACAACATCTTCCGAGGTGAGAATATGATCCTTGGGTTCTGCCAACGATTTGAGAAAATCTTCTACCTCAAAGGAGTTAAGGTTTAGTCCATACAAGGTGTTAATGGTGTCCAGGTTAATCGGAATGGGAACCAACTGACCATCCACGCTCGCCCGCACTCGATGTTCATAGGATCGCCATTCGGTGAACTGCGACAGGTGCTCAAACACATCACGGGAATTGGTATGGAAAATATGTGGCCCATACCGATGCACCAAAACTCCTGCCTTGTCGTGATGGTCATAAGCATTACCGCCAATATGACTGCGGCGATCGACCACCAGCACTTTTTTACCTAACTGGCTGGCTAGTCGTTCCGCAATCACGCTGCCCGAAAACCCTGCGCCGACTACCAGATAGTCAAACAAATACTCACGGGTGACAACTCCCGGTGCTTGTCCTGCCCCAAGGGATGCAGAGTGCTTGCCGTTGGCATAGGATTGCTGTTTGGCAGCGATCGACTCTTCAATCAGCTTTAGCATGGATGTCCAAGTGCGATCCCAGGAAATCTGCTCCAGAAAAGCATCGACTCGGCTGAGCCAACCCGAAGCCTGGAGATCCATCTGCATGGCAATATCAGCCGCCACTACAAACTCTGATACTGTATCGGCAATATGCACCATGCCTTGCTGCCCGTAGGGACGTACCACATCCCGAATGGAAGTGGAGACAACAGGTTTTCCAGCCGCCAGGTATTCTGGCGTTTTGGTTGGGCTAATGAATCGAGTAGAATCATTGCGGGCAAAGGGCAGCATCGCCAGCTCCCATCCAGCTAAATAGACAGGTAGCTCTTGATAATCTTTTGCGCCTAAGTAATGAATGTTATCGCGTTGTGGCAGGCTCTCAGAATCAATTTTGACCACAGGCCCAATTATCACCAGATGCCAATCGGGGCGGGCATCAGCAATTCCTACCAGCAGTTCCAAGTCCATTCGCTCATCAATCACACCAAAGAATCCCAAACGCGGGTGAGGAATATCAATCTGATCGGCAGGGTCGGTCGTCAAAGCTCTAGCCTGGGCAAAGTGGGCAACATCAACGCTGCTGGGGAAAGCGTAAACGCTGGGATGCTGATCCTGCTTGGCTTCGTACAGGCTTTGTCCACCTGTAAATACTAAATCAGCCTGCTCAAATAATTCTGCTTCTCGCTGCTTTAGCACAGGGGATGCGTTCTTAAATGCCGATAATTCATCCATACAGTCATACACTGCTGCCAGTGGCTTAAGATGCTGACTGAAGCCGATCGCCATAGGTGTGTAATACCAGCAGATGTAGTGCTGAATGTTATGTTCTAACAGCAGGTGATCCAGGAGTGTTTTTTGTATCTTACCAGTGGCTACATCGCTTAAATTTTCAGGTAAATGTGGTACAACAACCCAAAGATTTCCAGTTGGATTACTGACCTGTAAATGAGCTGAAATGTTAGGTTGAACGATCGGTTCTTCCACAAAGAATACTCGTTTTGCTTGTGCACAGCGAGTCAATAGATGTTGGGGACGCTGATAAACAAAATTCCAGCGCAAATGGGATAGACAAATGACATCGGCAAAGTCTGTAGCCGAACGATTAAATTCATTTGGGCGGGTGATGAACTGGGCGTTAGAAATATGCAGAGGATCAGATGAACGAGGATGAGTAGGCACTAAATCTTGAGCAATGCTTGCATATTGGGTAGATTCTCGGCTACCAAGTGACAGAGTATCGCGACCATTGCTCTGTTGAAAATGAGGTGGACGATCAGCCATAGTATTTGTTGCACTCCCGATTTTTCTAAGTTAAATGTTCAAAAATTACATCTTTACAAAGCGAGAGCTAAATAAGTCTAGTTGAGACTAAACAAACGACCCAAGCTGTAATTTATGAAAGTGCGAAGGGAACCTGTTTGAATTTTTAGGTCAGTTATCAAGAAGATTTGGTGGGTTTGTCACAAAGGAGACAATTCAAAAACAGTTTAAGCTTGGCTACTCTCGTTCACTCTATGAAACTCGATCGGATACTGTTTTAGCTTCTACCTTAAGAGAAGAAGACAAACAATACCTCTACGTCTTTGCGGTTAAAACATTGTAAAGTGCTGTGGTGCATATTTCTTTTAAATGTATCGGTTTCAACAACTGAAGTTAATCTTTATTTCCACTACGGGATGGAAAATAGCAGCACATCAGGAATTTGAGGTTGGTGTTTAGCTAAATCGATTATTTACTATGGCGGAATCAATTCATAAACGTGAGAGGCTTAGAGCGTAGCTTAAACAATCACGCTTCCGTAGATAGAGGTGCGAGTCAACTGCGATCGGTTAATTATAGATAGGGTGCAATGCAGCAGAAGCAATCTGATATCACAAAGAGATGCATTAAAAGAGATGTAATAAAGATCGATTAGATGAACTCAACTTTAAAGCAGCAATCATCTGATAATTTCTATAAAATTAACCGCTAGAGCGTTAAAGTGATGCCCGAAGTTCTTAACTTACCCAAACTTTTATCTACCACTGATTTTTACCAACTGATTCATGAATAAATCAATAATTAACCACCAATTAATTACCAATAAATTACCAATAAACTACCAATAAATTACCAATGAATTACCAACATATGAAACGGTGCATCACGATGTGGAAGAACGCAGCATTTAGCAAAGTGAGAGTTTAATGAATTCAACACAAATGATGCCACCGTTGGCGGTGTGGGGCGGAATTGAGTGTACGGTCAACCGAATCAGAGACCAATATTTTGACCAACTGGAATGGAATGGACATGCCTCTCGCATAAACGACTTGGCGCAGTTTGCTTCTCTTGGGGTAGAAGCAATTCGTTATCCCGTGCTATGGGAACGTATTGCACCGAATGGATTGGAACAGGCAAACTGGTCATGGACAGATGAGCGATTAGCCATGCTGGATGATCTGGGCGTTCGTCCGATCGCCGGTTTGGTACATCATGGCAGCGGCCCTCGCGATACCAGCCTGATTGATCCGGCATTTCCAGAGAAATTGGCAAAATTTGCTGATGCTGTTGCCCAACGATATCCCTGGATCAGCCATTACACTCCTGTAAACGAGCCGCTCACCACAGCACGGTTCAGCGGACTGTATGGTCATTGGTATCCCCATGAACAAGATGATTTCATGTTTGCAAAAGCACTGATTCACGAGTGTCGGGCAACGGTGCTGTCAATGCAGGCGATTCGGCAGATCAATCCTCAGGCTCAACTGGTGCAGACCGAAGATTTAGGCAAAACTTTCAGCACTCCCCTGCTGTCCTATCAGGCGCAGTTGGAAAACGATCGCCGCTGGCTGTCGCTCGATTTGCTCTGTGGTCGGGTGAACTCTGAGCATCCTCTCTGGAGCTATTTACTTAATGCAGGCGTTGAGGAAGCCGAATTATTGTGGTTCCAAGATCATCCCTGCCCTCCTGATATCATCGGCATCAACCGCTATGTTTGTGGCGATCGCTTTATTGATGAACGGCTCGATCGCTATCCTCCGCACACCCATGGCGGCAACGGCAAGCACCAGTATGCCGATGTGGAAGCGGTGTGGGTCTGTGCCGATGGCATTTATGATCATGCTGCTCTACTGAAGGAAGTATGGCAACGCTATCAGCAACCGATCGCCATCACGGAAGCCCATTTAGGCTGCACCCGCGAGGAACAGTTGCGCTGGCTGAAGGAAATTTGGCAGGTGGCTGAAGCAGTGCGGAATGAAGGAGTAGACTTACAAGCTGTCACCGTCTGGTCACTGTTGGGAACCTATGATTGGAATAGCCTGGTGACTCGCGCTGACGGGTTCTATGAACCAGGGGTATTTGATGTGCGCTCTGCGGTGCCTCGACCAACTGCAATTGCCACAATGGTGCAATCGTTGGCAGCAGGACAAGAATATACCCATCCATTCTTGGAGCTACCCGGATGGTGGCAGCGATCGCAGCGGCTCCTTTATCCACCTGTAATTTACTCACAGGCATCGGGTGGATGGATTGATGCAGACCCCACCGTAGTTGTCCGATCGCCGCAGATGAAGCGTGTAGGCAGCACAAACCATTCTTCTGGTGTTTCCCCTCCGCCATTATTGATTGCAGGAGCAACGGGCACGCTGGGACAGTCCTTCGCTCGCCTCTGTGAAATTCGGGGGATTCCTTATCACCTATTATCCCGACAGGAGATGGACATTACCGATGCAACGGCTGTGGGGCAAACGCTGACGGAACTGCAACCCTGGGCGGTGATCAATGCAGCAGGATATGTGCGAGTCGATGATGCCGAGCGAGAACCACATCTGTGTCATCGCATCAATGCAGAAGGAGCCACGATTCTAGCGAAAGCTTGCGCCGATCGGGACATTGCAATGGCAAAGTTCTCCTCTGATCTGGTGTTTGATGGCAATCGCACTGACCCCTACAGGGAAAGTCACGCCGTTGCGCCCCTGAATGTCTACGGACAGAGTAAGGCAATCGCTGAACAACAGGTGTTAACGGCTCATCCCGATGCCCTGGTCATTCGCACCAGTGCTTTCTTTAGCCCGTGGGATGACTATAATTTTTTGACGATTGCCCTGCGTACCTTAGCAGCAAAACAGCCCTTTATCGCGGCAGCAGATGCAGTGGTTTCCCCGACCTATGTCCCCGATCTGGTGAATGTCACCCTAGACTTGTTGATTGATGGAGAATCAGGGCTGTGGCATCTAGCCAATGCGGGAGCGATCGCCTGGGCTGATCTGGCAAGAGAGGTTGCCGTCTTAGCAGGATTGGATCACACCTACATTCATGCTCGTCCCGCTAGAGAACTGAATTGGGTTGCGCCTCGTCCTGCTTACAGTGCATTGACGAGTGAGCGAGGAGTACTGTTGCCGTCATTGGATAAGGCGATCGGTCGTTACCTTGATGAACGGATCTGTGGATAACCAGTTGTAATTTCGACACCCACTTCACCTTTGCCCAAACCCTAGAGGCAAGAGTACCCTCAAGGGGAATTTTACAGGAGGGTTCATCCTGGTAGTCTCGAATAGATGAATCAAATTAGCTTAGATATTGACTTAAAATGCGAGAAAACGATCGTGTTACCAATCGTGTTACCAATTCCTACATCCTTGATTAAGGTAAAAGCATGAAAACAGCAACTTCAAGCAGCTTCACTAATCAAGTTTCTAAATTTATAGAAAATTGGATCGAACCACCTGTTCAATTTTTCATCCGCCTAAGAGTGCAGACGGCGATCGTCTTAGCAGTATTGTTAATTTTTACGCAAGCAGGGCAAACGATCGAAATTTATCGGGCGATCGCTTTAGATTACAACATATATCAGGCGATTGTAGCGACAATTTTTGTGTTTGTCCTAAGTATTTTTGTTTGGTATACCTCTCGTTTTTTAGTACTAGAACAATTCGCTATTAAAGATAATCAATACAAAAACTTCTTAGCCCAGTGGGGCCCAAGGGGTTTAGGAATTGTTCCCATGCTTGGACTCAGTTTTGGCGTTTTGGCAGCCTGGAAGCAATCAATTGATGAAGAATCTAAGGCTTTCCTGCTCACTTGGATGATTTGTAGCTTGGGTGCTGCGGTTTTTGCCTTAATCCTATTTGTTAGTCGTACTGCTTTATTTAATGAAGACCGCGCTTTAGGTGCGAAATCTCAAGGGGAAGGTTTATTTAGCCCAGAGGTTGAAATAGGACTTGCCAACATTGCCTACCTTATCTTTGCTGCTTTTTCTTTGCCTCTGGTATTTGCTGCTACAGATGCAAAGTTTTCTTTGGGAATCATCGCTATCTTTGCTCTGTCTCCACTGATCAACCTAGTTCTCTATTCCTGGTATTCAGCAAGGGAAATAAACTTAAGACGGAAAATCATTATTTGGTTTATTCCTTGCCTATTGGGGTCTGCAATTTTTGGATTTACTCTACCTCCCACTGCCGTTCCCAGTGCAGTTGGGTCAATTGGTGTAGTTGCGATCGCCTTTACAATTCTCGTCGTAATTTTCTCAACTATCTATAATTGGGCACTTGAAAATAATATTCCAGCCTTAACCTTTCTGGTGGGTTTAATGTTTTTTTCCAGCTTATTAAACCTCAATGACAATCATCAGTTTAGGCAGACTGTAAAACCGCAGGCTGTTCCACTACCCGCTTTAGAAGATAGCTTTAAGTCGTGGCTAGCCAACCGACCCGATCGCGATCAATATGTCGGGAAACCCTATCCGGTTTATCTGGTTTCTGCTCAAGGGGGTGGAATCTATGCGGCATACCATGCAGCAACGGCCCTAACAAAATTAACTGAATCGATGCCAAATTTTCCCCAACATATTTTTGCCATCAGTGGTGTTTCTGGGGGTAGTTTAGGGGCTTCAACCTTTTCTAGTTTGATTAAGGAAAGTAATCATATCAATCAGTCTTTAAGCGAGGCAGTAAGCCAAATTTTTGATCAAGATTTACTTTCTCCCTTACTGACCCTGGGCTTATTTCCTGACCTGACTCAGCGATTTATTCCCTTTTCTATTTATGATTGGGATCGAGCCAATGGATTAGAAGTTGCCTTTGAAAATGCTTGGAATCGTTTACCCAAACAAGAAGAAAGCGAAAATCCTTTTAAGCGATCGTTCTATCAACATTGGCAACCTGAAGAAATTGCGCCTGCCTTGGTTCTCAACACAACAGTTGTTGAAAATGGCAAACGCTTAGCATTTAGTCCCTTTAAGATCGTGTTGCCCACTCAGGAAAACATTGTCCTGGATGAAAGGGGTTTAGATGTCAAGTTGAGTACGGTCGCTGGGCTAAGTGCCCGGTTCCCTTTTGTCTCACCAGTAGGTTGGTACAAACGCAGCAGTGACGGCAGTAAATCCCGCTTGGCGGACGGAGGATATTTTGATAATTCGGGAATTCCAACCGCCATTGATATGGGTCGAACCTTGCAGAAGCTAGAGGGGTACGGGAAAACCTTTAAGCTGGTTTATCTGGCGATCGTTGATCAGCAGGATAGTTCTGTTGAACCGCCCAACTCTTCTGGGCTAAATGAGATTTTATCACCTGTTCAAACCTTATTTGGTGCCCGCGTTGCCCGCAGCCTCAGTGCGATCGAGTTATCGACTTACACTCTGAATGACGGTGTTACTGATCCGTTTCAGTTGAATTTTAGAACCCTCGTACTTCAGAAAGTCGATCCACAAATGCAGATCAATCTTCCCTTAGGCTGGCAACTCTCCATGACATCTAAGGAGTTCATTGCTGGACAAACGCCTGAGCCAAGCCGGTGTAATGTAGACAATTTCAAACAAGCCTTCAGCCGTAATATTTCAAGCACAGATGCGAAAAATCACAACAGTTGTGTTGCCAAATCCATTGAACTTGAGTTGAGCTAGGGGGTTGTGTAGTGCCAGAGCCACACTGGACACTAAGCCGTTGTTACGGTTCACCAAGAGTCTCAATGGAGTGGCGATACAAATTTGCATGGTACTAATTGCCTACCTGATTTTACAGTTGATAGAGATTCCAGCATTTTAGATGTTGAACTCATAACATTTAAAATCCTTCCTGGTAGGCTGCTTGACAGTTCCAGGAGTGCATTACCCACTATATGAGTTCTCAAGCCTTGAATTGGTAGGAGAACACGCATGGTTGGGACTGCTGTGAATGGAACTGCTGAAAAGACCGGTGAGAAGACCGTAGTGTATGGGGCTTGCCCTCATGACTGCCCTGATACCTGTGCCATGCTCGTGACCGTTGAAGCGGGTCGAGCCGTCAAAGTAGAAGGTAATCCCGATCATCCTTTCACCAGAGGAACCCTGTGCGGCAAAGTCAGCGATTACCTCGATCGCGTGTACAGTCCCGATCGCATTCTCTATCCCATGCGGCGGGTCGGGGCAAAAGGCAGTGGGCAATTTGAGCGCATTAGCTGGGATGAAGCCCTAGACGAGATCCGCGATCGGTTTCAGCAGATTATTGCCGAGTATGGGGCAGAGGCAATCATGCCCTGTAGCTATTTGGGCCATGAAGGCTTACTGAATGGTTTAACAGTGGGCGATGCCTTCTTTAACCGCTTAGGTTCAACCATTACCGAGCGCACCTTCTGCATCTCCTGCACCAGCACCGCCTACTTGATGACCTACGGCCCCACCCACGGCACTGACCCCGATACCTTCAATCACTCCAAGTACATCATCTTGTGGGGCTGTAATGCGCTCAGTACCAATGTTCATTTGTGGCCCTTCATCAAAGAAGCAAGGCAGCAGGGAGCCAAACTGGTGGTGATTGATCCGGTACGGACGCGCACCGCCCAGCAAGCAGACTGGCATATTCCAGTGCGTCCCGGCACCGATGGGGCCCTGGCTTTGGGAATGATGCACGTCATTATCCATGAGAATTTAGTCGATACCGACTACGTGGAACAATACACCGTTGGCTATGAAGCCCTGAAGGAACGAGTCAGCCAGTATCCTCCAGAGCGGGTTGCGGAAATTACCGGGATTGCCGTTGAAGACATCATCACCCTGGCACGAGAGTACGCCACGACTCAGCCCTCTGTAATTCGCTTAGGTGTGGCTCTAGAGAAACAAGCAGGGGGTGGACAGGGGGTACGGGCGATTAGCTGCTTACCAGCATTGGTGGGAGCGTGGCGGCATCTAGGGGGTGGAATGCTTCAAGCTCCGATGTGGCCGTTTCCGATTCGGGGAGAAGCCGTTCACCATCCAGAATTTATCAAACCTGGAACGCGAGTGGTGAATCAATGGCAACTGGGACAAATCCTCACGGGCGAACTGAATCTTGATCCACCTGTGAAGGCACTGTTTGTTTACAACTGCAATCCCGTTACCCAAGCCGCAGAACAGGACAAGATTGTAGCAGGACTGATGCGAGAAGACTTATTTACCGTTGTGAGTGAACACTTTCTCACCGATACAGCAGACTATGCGGATATTGTTTTACCTGCCACCACACAAGTGGAAAACCTGGATCTGATGTTTTCCTGGGGGCATACCTACGTCACGCTGAACTTGCCTGCGATCGACCCACCGGGAGAAGCCATTTCCAATACTGAGCTATTCCGTCGTCTTGCTGCCAGGATGGGCTTTGAAGAAGAATGCTTTCAGCTTAGTGATGAAGCACTGGCAATGGAAGTGCTGGATTATTCTGCACCAACCATGCAGGGCATCACGATGGATCTGTTGAAGCAGAAGGGATACGCCAAGCTGAAGATTGATCTCGTTCCCCATAAAGAAGGCAATTTTCCCACGCCTTCGGGCAAGTGTGAGTTTGTTTCGTCGATGAAGGTGGATAGCAACTATGTTCTGCCTGTCTTCCGGCAAGGCTGCGAAGAATATCAACCGGGAGAGCCGATCGACCCTCTGCCCACCTACACGCCGCAGCGAGAATCGGTTCACAGCAATCCAGATTTGGCAAAGCGTTATCCCTTGAGTCTGCTGTCCGCCAAACCGCATCAATTTATCAATTCCTGCTTTGCCAACCTGCCCAAACACTCAAAACTTCAGGGTGCCCCACGGGTGATCATTCACCCCGATGATGCAACGCAGCGGGGAATTAGTGAAGGGCAAGTCGTCAAGGTGTTTAACGATCGCGGAGCTTTTGAAGTGCCAGCCCAAATTAGCGACATGACCCGACCAGGAGTGGTGGTGGCTCCGCTGGGATACTGGCGCAAACTCAGTCATGCAGGCAATACAATTAATGCGGCTACGGCTGCCCTGTTTGCGGATATGGGGCATACGGCTGCGGTGGGAGATGCTCTGGTTGAAGTTGCGGTTGCGAGTTAGGGGTTATGGATTGAATCAA
The DNA here is from genome assembly GCA_003003615.1 of filamentous cyanobacterium CCP2. Taxonomy (GTDB): domain Bacteria; phylum Cyanobacteriota; class Cyanobacteriia; order Elainellales; family Elainellaceae; genus Egbenema. The sequence continues at coordinate 18,100 of PVWD01000013.1, forward strand.
ACTGAGTGTGCCTTGGAATACAGTTTGCTGTCACCACTCCCCATACTATGCCGTAGTATGAACTACTGAAAAGCTATGCAGATAAGCGGTTTTAGCAACAATTACCGTTGGGATGAATGCTGCTGTCCTTCCCTTCATTTGCTAATCGGATAGTTGTTGGAATGCTTGCAAGAGTATGATTTGTCGTTCGTGTACAAAAGCTAGAGCGTTTTAAGCTATGGTTGCTGAAGTTCGATCGCCTGTACCGGTCAGCGTGATTACGGGGTATTTAGGAGCAGGAAAAACCACTCTGCTGAACCGTCTGCTCACTCAAGAGCATGGTAAAAAAGTAGCTGTTATCGTCAATGAATTTGGTGAAGTTGGCATTGATAGCCAATTGATCATTGATGCCGATGAAGAAATTCTGGAAATGAATAACGGGTGTATTTGTTGCACCGTTCGCAGTGATCTCATTCGGATCTTTAACTCCTTAATGGAGAAGCAGGACAAGTTTGATTATCTCGTGATTGAAACCACCGGGCTGGCTGATCCCGCCCCAGTAATTCAGTCTTTCTTCGTGGATGAGGTGATGCGCTCTAAAACGCAACTGGATGCCGTTATCACCGTCGTTGATGCCAAACACATTGAGGAACACTGGGACAGTGACGAAGTTCAAGAACAGATTGCCTTTGCAGATGTCCTTCTGTTGAACAAAACAGATTTAGTATCTCCCGAACAGTTGGACGAGCTAGAGCAGCGTATTCGCAGCATGACAGGCTTCGCCAAGATCTATCGAACCCAAAACAGTGATGTGTCGATGGATGCGATTCTGGGCATCAAGGCATTTGACCTGAAGCAAGCCCTCCACATTGATCCAGAGTTTCTCAATGAAACGGCCCATGAACACGATGAGTCGGTGTTTTCGGTTGCCATTGTCCAACCGGGAGCAGTGGATGGAGACAAATTCAACCGCTGGATTTATCAACTCCTGCAAGAGAAAGGCACCGATATCTTCCGCATGAAAGGCATTTTGGATATTGACTCAGAGGATCGCCGATTTGTGTTTCAGGGGGTTCATATGCTGCTGGATGGTCGTCCGGGACGGATGTGGAAGCCAGACGAACTGCGGCGAAATGAACTTGTCTTCATCGGGCGGAATTTGTCAGAGTCTGAATTGACAGCAGGATTTCAGTCTTGTTTGATTCAGTCGGCTTGAACATCTATGCTCCAGAAGCTTCACGATACCGTTACTCAGATCATGTCCGATCGGCAGGCAAGATGCCTGCGCTACTGTTCCTCAAATTATGTCTAACCGGCAGGCAAGATGCCTACGCTACGGGGATCTCAATAAACAATTTTCTTGTGGGGTGGGTTATCTTACCTGCCCAGCCATAGCCAGGATTTAAGGTGATTCGCCCCATACTGAGAGGAGATAACTTGATGAAAAAGCTAGATGCCTACAGCGTTAGCATTGGTGTTCTAGGTGGCATTGATACTTACCTGACCGCAACGGTGATTCTTGTTCCGGTTTGGGTCACTTTTATTGCCTGGGCATCCTTCTTCATCCTGGGAGGTGGAAAAGCAGGGCTGGTTCAGAGCATTGTGTCTAACTTAACTGGCATTCTCATTGCTTCGCTGACCCTGCTGGCGATCGCCCTCATCGGTGACAACGCTGTGGTTGCTGCGATCTGCGTCGGGATTGGCAGTGCTGCAATGGTGCAGGTTTCCAAAATTCCGATTCTCACTGCGATTCCTGCGATCGTTTGGGGATTTGCCTCTATGGTAGGCACTAGCGTGGCTACGGGAATGCCAATTACAACGGCTGGATTAAACAATCCGGGTATTGTTGCGGCCGCTGCCATGATTTTAGGAGGATTGTTCGGCTACCTGTCAGAACTTTGGGGGAATGCCATGACCCGTGAACCAGTCACAGAACGCGATCGTACCCGCGTTTAGATTAATTTTATCCACATTGAAATGAATCTCTCATGGAATAACTCAGATGAAGCTACAACACTACATCGGCGGATTGGAAGGATTAGAACCGTCCAGCTTTGAAAAGCGGGTCTTTGTCCAACCCTGGGAACAGCGAATTTTCGGAATTCACGTTGCCATGATGGCATTGAGCAACCATCTGGAAGCCGTAAAGAATGTACCAACCACCTTCAAAAGTTTCTGGACGTGGGGACATCTGCGAACGGGCGCAGAGGGACTGAATCCCTTTGACTACTTCAAGTATCGATACTACGAGAAATGGTTGGGGGGAATTTCGGGATTCTTTATAGACTCTGGGTATGTCAGCAAAGAAGAACTGGATGCCAAAACGACTGAGTATCTGGAGAATCTGGAAGCCCCTCTCCCTGATGGGGGTGAACCTGCGATCGATGAACAGGTGATTGAATATCTCCGAGTGGGAGACTCGCCTAAGTGTGAGGTGGAGGTTCAGCCCAAGTTCAAGGTTGGGGATGTTGTGACCGTTAAAAATCCACCGCCAGTGGCCCACTGTAAACTGCCGGGCTACCTGCGAACCAAACAGGGGGTTGTGGATGAAGTCTATGACGGTGCTTACAATTACTACTTCCCCACGGGGGACGGAGTTGGCGAGCCAATGCCTATCTACAACGTCAAGTTCAACTCCCACGAAATTTGGGACAACCTGACCGAACCGAATACGGAAATTTACGTTCAGATTTTCGAGGCCTATCTTGAAGATCCGGCGTAATCAACCGATTTAAGATAACTGAGGAGATGGAATGGAATGAGTGAGAACGTCGATCGGGAAACGTACAGTGCTGCGCGAGTTCGTGCTCTGGAATCTTTGCTGATTGAAAAAGGAATTATCACTGGAGAGACCGTTGACAAAGTAATCGAATTCTTTGAAAAAGACATGGGGCCGTTTAACGGTGCCAAAATTGTTGCCAAAGCCTGGGTTGATCCAGAGTACAAGCAACGGCTGTTGGAGGATACCCCTGCGGCGATCGCAGAACTAAACTTTCCGCGTGGTATGGCGGGAGCAGAGGGGGAAAACATGAAAGCAGTTGCCAATACCCCTGAAGTCCATAACTTAATCGTTTGTACGATGTGTTCCTGCTACCCCTGGCCCGTTTTAGGATTACCGCCCTACTGGTTTAAAGATCCTACGTTTCGCGCCAGAGCCATCCGAGAACCGCGCAAGGTTTTGAAAGAGTTTGGTCTGGATGTTCCTGAATCCGTTGAAGTCCGGGTTTGGGATACCAGTGCTCAAATCCGCTGGTTTGTGGTTCCAGAACGCCCTGAAGGAACGGAGGGTTGGACGGAAGAACAGCTTGCGAACATTATTACCCCAGAGTCAATGCAGGGAGCCGCAAAAGTCGTTGTCCCCGCTTAAACCAAATTCAATCCACCAAAATTCTCGTGGGGTGGGCATCTTGCCCACCCAGTCAACCAAACTATGAGCCAAATTCAATCCACCAAAACTCTTGTGAGGTGGGCATCTTGCCCGCCCAATCAACAAAACAAGACTATGAGCCAAACATTCAATCCACATCCTTGATGCAAACCCAGCAGGAACAGGAAGAAACCGCAATGCAAATTAAGTTCGAGCAATTTGCAACCGCCAGCATGATTGGCAACGAAGATGCTCCGCCTCGGAGTAATGGCGAGCTTTTGTTTCAAAGACCCTGGGAAGGTCGAGCGTTTGGCATGGCGATCGCCCTTTCCAAAAAGGGACACTACGAATGGGAAGACTTTCGCCAACAGTTAATTGCATCCATTGCGGAATGGGAAGCAGAACACTGTAAAGACGATCCTGATTGGGACTATTACTTACGCTGGCTTCTCTCTCTGGAACGGCTAGTGCTGGAGTCGAACCTTATTAGTGCAGACGAACTAGAACAGCGGACTCGTCAACTGATGACCGGAACAGCCGAAACAAGCGAATCTGCGATTTCTTCAGAGAATCCGTAGCGCAGACATCTTGCCTGCATTAGTGCAGCCTCTCTACAAGGAGCAAACAAGCTGATTGCATGGCAAAAACCGCGATCGCTGACCTGTTTCATGGTTATGCTTACCATGGGTTGTTGTCTGTGAAAACTGCTCACGGCAAAAGGGCTACTTAATTCAGCAGCGATCGATCAGAAGATTGCAGAGCTTTTAGCGGAACGTGAAGCTGAGCAGGAACATGAGCATAAACACTCGATCGGAGACTATCTCACGTTCATACTACAGCCTGAGTTAAACCAGACATAGCCTCGATAAATTCGTGATGCATCAATCGGGAATTTCGTTGTAAATATTCCATCGACTTCAGTGCAGCCCAATGAGCATCCCAATCGGAACCCATGCAGCAGTCTTCAATGACATAAAAGTGATAGTCGTGCTGATGGGCATCAACCGACGTGTAATGTACACACACGTTCGTCAGTGTTCCCATGATGACGAGGGTTTTCACGCCTAATCCGCGCAGCAGCAAATCAAGGTCGGTGGCAAAGAAGGCACTATAGCGACGTTTGGCGATCGTAAATTCTCCATCGCGGGGAGAGAAATCAGGATGAAAATCGGTTCCGGGCCAGGTTTCAAGACAGTGAATGGGTTCAGTCCCGTCTAACTCTCGCCCAAAATCTACCATTTCTTTGCGATGCACTTCCTTAGTGTGGATAATGGGCAATCCTGCGGCTCTGGCAGTGGCTAACACTTTCTGGGCTTTTGGTAACACATCAGAAGAACCAACCGTATGCAGTGGGCCGCCACCAAAGTTATCTTCTTGAAAGTCAATAATCAGTAACGCTGTGGAAGGGATATCAAACTTTGGAATCATACACCGTCATCCTTAACTCGTTCATACAGCAGGTTCGATCGCATAGTACGCGATCTTGAAGTCCTCCTATCAACAATGGAGGAGTCAAGTTTCTCAGTTTGAATTCAATCACTAAATTAGCGAATAGGCAATAGATTGGCTTTTAGCTACCGAATCACTCATTAAACCGTTGCTTCAGGTACACCAAGCTCACGAGCAATATAGCTATACGAAATACGTCCATTTAGTTGTAAATATTTAGTGATTTTTAATTAGCCCATCAGTTTAATATTCAGTTTGATAGGAGAAATAACCACGTCTCAACTACATCAAAGCCCGTCTCACTCCAAGGGAAATTGCAAATATCATTCTGAAGGACAACCAGGCTGACGACGAAATTCTAAGTACTCTGTAATGATCTGGCTGTATCGTTCCTGGCCAAAAATGGTGTAATGACCTGGATAAACGGTTTCGATCGCCAGTCTTTCCAGTCGTTTGTAGGTGGAAATGTAGGTTGGAATGTGGCTGCAATGAAGTTGATCAAGCAGTTCTCCATCGTAAATCACATCACCCGAAAACAGTTCCTGCGACTTGGGATCATACAGCGCAATACAACCCGGTGAATGTCCAGGTAAATGCAGCACTTCCAACGCCCGATCGCCCAAATCCAGTACATCTCCCTCATTGAGAATGTGAGTCGGTTCAGCCGCCTTGAGCGTGTACGTTTCCACGGTGAACCCCTCATAGGGCAAACAATCAAAATGTTCTGGCAAAACCCAGCCCTGCGCTGGTGAACAAAGGGCTTCGTAGTCGTCTCCCGTTCGCAACGCTGAAGCCTCAGCTGCATGAATGGCGCGATGCTCAAATTCGTGCATACTGCCAGCATGATCAAAATGAATGTGGGAAGCGATCGCCAGCAACGGTTTGTCCAGTAAACTCGCGATGTAGTGACGCAAGCTAGACACGCCTAAACCCGTATCAATTAATAAATCCTGGTTTTGTCCCTTGATCAGCCACAAATTGGCCCGGTTAAACCAATAATAATGAGGTTCGGTAATCAAATACAGCCGATCGTTAATTTTTTGCGTAGAGAACCACTGATCACAAACAGGTCTTGCTTCTGGCATAAATCGCTGTTGGATAGAAATACACCCTTCCGGGAAAGAAGGATTACTATTGACTGTACTGTAATTTGTCGGATTGTTACACTGGTTCACGCACTCCTGATGTTTGAACCGTTTCTGGCTCAGATTCCAAAATGTTAACAACCCAAACTCGTTTGATTGAACACCCAGCTACACGATAGGCTTCTCGTACAGTACCAACATCAGTCGCTTCAAGTTCACAAATTGTACGACAGCGATCGCGGGACACAAAAGAACGAACCCAACGGACATGACGAGACTCAAAGTAGGGATGGAGATCGGGGATTTCAGATTGGAGCAATTCTTCCGCCAAGGGGGGATGAGTAACTTCAACCAAAACGTGAACCGTGGGATTTGCTCTGATTTGGGAGAACGCCATCACTTCTGGAGCAGGTTCTAGTACCGTTGCTGTCCAAATGCGGTCAAATGAAATGTTTGCCTGCCGACAAGCTGTCCGCACACTATCCGCATCACTGGCGATTAATTCGCAGAGCGTGAAACGTTTATCTTGAGAGATGAATCTGCGAATGCGGTGAATGTTGTAGGCCTTGGCACAGGGAGCAACCCGCTGAGTCGCTGCATCTGAAGCTTCCTGAGTCAGTGGAGGGTCATAAGTTGTTTCAATCATGATCCGAAACATTTTAAGAACTCCTTGAGGGTGTCGTACTATTCAGCTTATGTGTTGCAGTTGCTAACATTTTCACAGCCCGCGAACTCAGTTCTTCAAAGGTTACGCAATGATGTAGCCGCTCCAGTTCTTGTCTCGCTTTTTCGGGTTGTTTTGTTGCGGTCAGAGCCTGAATCCAAAGTGACCAAGCCAAAACAATATCGCTTGGATGTTCGACCACCCGTGCTGACTGAAGTGCAAATGAAGCATGAGTTAAAGCCGCTTCAGTGCGTCCACGGGCCAGATCAATCTCAGCCGCACCGCTCAGTATATAGGCTAATTTGCGGGGAGCATCAATAACCTGCAATTCTTGGAGGGTCGCATTTAGGGAAGGGATAGCCGTTTCAGGAGTCAGAATGTAATGAGCCAGTGCGTGGAGTGCCTGGGCAAAGGGGGCTTCGCTGCCTTCTGCCATTTTCTCCGTGATGGTGATGAGCGTCTGAGAGTGGGCGATCGCGGCTTCAATGGCACCTGCTTCTAAATGCACCATGACCAACAGGGTTAAACTGAGGCTTTGGTGCTGAGCGGCTGTTGACATCTGATAGGCTTCGGTGAGAAGGTGGCAAGCGGATTCTAAGTCACCCCGGAAGCGAGAAACACAGCCTAGCCCGTAGGGAATATCGGGAATTTTTGCACTCACACGATCGGCCAAAGACTTCGCTTCTAGCAATAGTGCTTCTGCCCGATCCATGTCTCGCTCCATTGTTGATAAACAGGAACCGCTGATGGCAAAGACGCGGGCACTATTACCAGGATGCTTCATCTGTCCGCGCTCCGCAAAAGTTAAAGAGTGGGAATGCAAATCATCTAGGCGATTGTGGTGGTAGTTCAGCATTAGCAACGCTTCAATACCCGTGGTTTCAGCGTCTTGCAAACCTGTCGCTTGGGCATCCCGAATCCCGTCTTGAAGGGTTTGCTCAATGATAGGCACTGCATCACTGCGAATCCCGGCCAGCACTTGAACCTTCAGAAGCTGCATCTGAAGCAGTAAACAAGTTCTCGAATCTAGCACATCGTTACAGTGATGTAACCCCTGCTGAATGAATTCGGTTGCTTCTGCGTAGGCAAAAATCTGAATGCATTGTTGTGCCGCTTGCAGCGAGGCCGTTGCCGCTAATTCATGGTGTTTACCAAGGGAAGCATGACGTGCAACCGCACTAATTAGATCAGGATTGACTTGAGCAAGCCGATCGAGATGTTGAGCAATTTGCCAGTGCATTAGCCGTTGCCGAGGGGCAGATACCGTTTGATACACCACCTGCCGCACCAGATCATGAGCGAAGTCGTAGCGATCGCCCGCTTTGGCAGCACCAGGACGAATGATCCCTGCCGCTTCTAACTGCTCCAGAGCAGTGAGCAATCGGTGTAACGGACAATCAGACACCTCAGCCAACAGCATCGGCTCAAACTGACGACCTAGCGCAGCCGCCCACGGAAGCAACATTTGGGCTGTGTCCTCCAGGGTTTTAAGGCGATCGGCAATTAAGGCTTGTAAGTTACTGAGGTTGACCCGTCCCTGGTGGTGAAAGGCGCGAACTGCTTCCAGGGCAAACAGAGGGTTGCCACCACTATCACTGTAAATCCGATCGCCATCAATGGAGCCATCCACCGTGCGAATCAACTCTCGAATTGCGGCTCGCTCTAGAGGTGGGAGGATTAATTCCTGGAGTCGATGCTCCCGACGCAGGGTTTGCATAAGAGTAATGGCTGCCGGGTGATGTTGAATTTCCTGACTGCGGGCACTACAAGCAAACCGGATAGGGTATGAACGCAGCAGCCGAATGCCATAGTGCAATAAGGAGATTGAAGCCTCGTCAAGCCACTGAATATCATCAAAAATGACTACTACGAGGGGAACTGAATCTGTCAGTTGAGTCAGAAAGCTGATCACAGCATCAAAAAGTCGTCCCCGATCGTCTAGCAGTTTTAGAGGATGGCCCATTTCAGGGAGCAGCGAGCTTAACTCTGATGGCAGTCCTGAGATGGAGTCCGGCATCAGCCCTCGGAACGCATCAATCCAGGCTCCATAGGGACGCAAGATTTCCGCCTCAAACCCTCGCCCCTGCAATACTAGCCCTTGCTTCTGTTGCACTGTCAACGCCAATTCTTCCAATAGCCGCGTTTTGCCAATGCCGGGTTCCCCCAAAAGCAACAGCACCTCTGATGCTCGGTTTGATTGAGCAGAATTGTCCAACCAAGACTCGATCGACTGCCACTCCACCTGTCTTCCCACCAAGGCTGGCAGATCAGGCGATCGGCGGGGTTTCGGCACCGAAATTGCCAGAGGGGAGCGGGGGAGCGGAGAGGCGATCGGCGTATCTGCTGTGAGCAATTGTTGATAGAGTGTCTGGGTGGTGGCACTGGGATCAATGCCCATCTCTTCCCGCAAAATCGTCATGCACTGATGGTAAACCTGGAGCGCAGCCGCCCGATCGCCACTGGCATTGTGTAATCGCATCAGAGCTTGATAACCCGCTTCATGCAGTGGGTCTAGCCGTAAAAGCTGGCAGGATAAAGGAATTGCAGCAGCGTATTCTTGCTGTTGTTCTAGAATTTGAATCAACCGCTCGATCGCTTGGAATGCCTTTTGATGAAACTGTTCCCGCAGGGGCAAAATCCATTCATCATCACAGGACGGCAGTAATTTACCCTGATAAAGTTGGGCGACCTGCTCCAGATGGGTGCGCTGGGAGTTGATTGGATTGAATTGGGCTGCCTGTGCCTGATGTAGATGGGCTTCAAACTCCGCTACATCTGCCCGACTGGGACTATCTGCTATCCATTGCAGCGTTTTGGTTTCAATTTGCAGGCAGTTGTCTATTGGAGGAAGCGACTGACGCAAGCGATATAGTTCTCGACGTAAACTCGTTTTTGCTTGATCGTCGGGTAAATTCGGCCATAGGTCAAAAGCAATTTGCTGACGCGGTTGTGGTCTGCCTCGATTCAAAATGAGATAGGCAAGAAGAGCCTGTTGCCGCTCCGCACTGACAGCCGTAATTGCCTCACCATTAGCAGTTAGGCAAAAACGACCGAACAGTTCTATATACAACATGGTGAATCGGCAAGCTCAGCTAAGCAACCTTGAAGATATGCCAACGTAATACGTTAATCTTACTGCTAAGCAGAGATGCCAGGACAATAAACATGAAACGATCGGGTGGAATCGTCTAAACAGATCAGTTCTTTGTCCATTGGAGTTCCTTGAGTAATGAATGCTGCATCAATGCATTAGTTAGAAATGTAAACAAAAAGTCAACGACGATCGCAATACCTGATCTTTTTCTGTCTTCACTGGGTAGAAGATGCACTAGGGAACAATCGGATTGCTCCCTGGTGAGTTTAATCTTAGGCTTCGACTTGTAGGGTCGGCAAGATGTGAACTTGATTTGCCATGTTCCAGAAGTTCGGAGAAGACGAGATAGTCGCCTCATACATCTGCTGGAATTGCTCAGGGGTGGCATTTCCCTTCACCTTCAACGTCCAGCGCAAATCTTGATACCCTGCATGGACTGTTTCATCCAGCTTGAGCATTCCCCGCACATCCAGGGTGCCCGTGCTGCTGATTTCTACTTTCTCCAGCGTGATTCCTTCCATTGAGCAAAATTCAACGAACGTGGCCATGAGGCAGGAGTTAATGCCAGCTAGCAATACTTCCTGGGGGTTAGGGCCCATGTTGGTTCCACCCAACTCCTCAGGCTCATCGATCGTCAGAGTGAAGTCGCGGGCATAGGATTGGTTCGCCCAATCAAAGGACTTCATCCGCGTTACCGATCGCGTTCCGTCTACCCAGGAGGTTGTGGCATGAAAAGCCATTTGTCCTTGAACAGCATCTTGCTTAATGGCCGCAATGAGTTCTTTCAGTCCGCTAGGAGCAAAGCCGTTGATGATTTCTACTGGTTGTGTTTGTTGGGCCGTCATGATTAAATTCCTTGATTAACTAAATTAAAAACAATTGAATTTGTGGAATGTGAATCTGTGGAATGACCGAAGCCATTCAGTTTTCCGTTCGCTGTTGCTTTAGGAAAAGGAGGTTGCCAGTGCAGCAATGCGGGCGTGGCCGTTAGAGCTTAGAGCTTGGACACTTTGCATAAAGTTGGGATGGGTCATGCCAGAACTAAGAAATGTCTTCTGGTAAGACCGTTCCTGAATTTGCTGGATTTCATCGCGTTCCTTTGCAGACAATGTTCGTCCGATCGCCTGCTCAAGGCTGGCAATGTCAAGCTGTACTTGAGCTTTTAATCCTGTATTAAGGTATTGAATAATGGCGATGTAATCGTTTATTGCTGCGTCGATCGCTTCTGCATCGAGTGTTTCAGCCAGATCTTGTACCATGAGAGTATCGAGTCGGGCGTGTTGGGCTTCTTCTTGCCAGTGATGCTTTAATAAGCTGCAAAATTGTGGATCAAGCTGTTCACGTCGATTATCACGAACGCTTTCTAAAAAGTGTCGCTGCGTCATCCATTCGATGTGCAATGTCATTAGTGCAACTCCAAGCGAACTGTGCTGTAAAACAAAATCAGCGATCGCTTTGGGTGGCCCAATTACGCCACAATGAGAGCGAAATCCTGCCTCAAATGCCGCTGCAAACTGTCGAAACAGGTGGATGTGTTTACTTTCTTCTTCCGCAAAGCCGAGATAAGCTTGTGCAGCTTGAATATTCCCACAGCCGATCGATTGAACATGATCGACCACCAACGGCAGAATAAATTCTTCGACTAATCCAAATAGGTGCAGATAGCTGTTACCACGAATGTGATTGAGCGTTAATTGTTCATCTGGCGTTAAACAGGAAATGGACTGCGTGTGGGCGATCGCCTCTGGCAAAAAGGGTTTAGTGAAATCTAATTGTTGATTAGAACCAATCAGATCTTCCACCCGCCAACTGATTTTGGCGGCATCATTCAAGATTGCTTGATAGCTAAATTTGGGAATGGCAATGGTGGTCATCAGACCTCCTTTTCTGTAGAAATAGGTTGAAGCTCAGTCAAGCGGTCAATCACAGAGAAGTACACAACTGAGGTGTTTTTTAACTTGTATTCAGACTAGCAAGAGTGGTGTTTCAAAAGCGTCCCAAAAGCGTCTCAGAAGACTGAGTTTGGGTCTTAATTTCACTGAGGGCAGCTTGCTGCTGTTATTGCAGGGTTTGCCAAATGAGGAACCCAGTCACTCCTGCTAGAAGCAACGCAACGCAAGAGAGCAACAACAGTCCAATGAGTCCGCGTCGAATGGTGCGGTTGGCCTGCTGCTGGGCGAGGAATAGACGCTGATTGGTCTGCTTGGATGCGGCTAGCTCGCTCTGGATGTGTTGCTTGTCGAGGGCTTGGCTGGCGGCAAAAAAGCGATATTCTTGATTGCTCAAGTTTTTTCCATCTATCCAATGCTGAGCATCCTGGAGGGCTTGCCCCTGGAGCAAGTGCGTTTCATCCTGGCAACCAGAAGCAATCCACGCTTCTAAATGGGCGGCATAAGGGCGCAATTTTTGCAGTTGCTTGTTGACCCATTCCAGGTTAAATACCGATGCATAGATGCGATTAAACACTTGCAATTTGCCCTGGTGTTTGACGATTAACCCGGATAGGAGTAACTCGATCGTTTCAGGAGAGTCATCGGCTGGGAGGCTGCCGCTTTGCAAAATTTGTTGGTAAAGTCCGAGCAGTTGGCTGGCTCGTTGTTCGTTGCTCAACAACCGATCGCGAATAGTTCTTAGATGTGGGGGTTCATCTTGCGCGACCCAGTTTTCAATCATCCGCGATTCCACCACCGCAGCAACGCGATCGGCAATGGCTCCATGCTGAGTTAACATTTCTCGCACTAGCTTTTTCAAAAAAGGAGAGTCCTCACCGGGTAAGCTTTCCCAATCTCCACTTCCATCCGAAGACTCGCTCTGCAACACCAATTGACAAAGCTTTTGGGTGAGAAATGGTTGCCCCCCTGTCCAGGTTAAAATTTCTTGGAGAACATCTCGCGGCGGGTCAATTTTGTTGGCAAATCCTGCTTGTAGTGGCTGTACTTCTTGCAGTTGAAACCCTGCCAATTCGATCGCCCGACCCACATTAAACGGAGTCCGCCGACAGTCAGCAATTAGAGCAGAAGGTGAAGCAACCCCCAGGAGGGCAAAGGTGAGGCGATGGTAGTCATGGCAGGAACGAATTAGAGCAAAAAAGTCATCTGTATCAAAAGGCAAGCTGAGGATGCTGTCAATTTCATCAAAAAAGATGACGATCGGTTTTTGAATTAACGCAGGCAGAACCGATTCCAGTAATTCACCCAGCCGCCCTACCGCAGAAAAATCTTGCCGTTCCGCCAGCCATTGCCGCACATTAATTTGTTTTGAAAGCTGAAACCCCCGCACCAGGCGCATAATAATGTCTGCGTACCATTGGTCAGGGGTAATATTGCGGTTGCCAATGCCGGAAAGATCGATCGTGGCACAGCTAATTCCATCTTCTTGCAACCGCTTAGCAACTCTGACTCGCAAGCTCGACTTTCCCATTTGGCGGCAGTTCAGCACGTAGCAGAACTCTCCTGATTTAAGCGCAGCATAAAGTTCATCATCTGCCTGCCGTACCACGTAGCTGGGAGCATCAACCGGAAGGCGACCCCCCACTTGGTATTGATAAGAAGAGATAGGAGTTTGCATAGTCAAGCGGTTGAGTGAATTGCAGTGAATTGCTCACTAAGCGTTATGCTATGTTATCGAATTAGGCTTGTCCAGGATAAGGTGTGATTAAGCTGTGAGAGATGATTCCAGTTTGGCATAACGAAAATTTTGTACAGAATTGCGATCGATAAACTGCCAGCCGTAAATAAGGCAATGAGTTCAACCCAGTGAATATCGTTATGATAAGAATGCTGATACTTCCGGTTCATGATGATTACTCCGATAAGTGACTGTCATGGAATTGAGTGAGGGGGGATAAATAACGGAAACGAAGATGAAAAGCGATAAATTGAGTCACGCGAAACTTGCTATTTTTCCTTTTCATCACAATGCAGAACTGAAGCAATGATTAATGGTTTTGTAGTGGGAAAAATGAGAGGCGAAATGTTCGATCGCGCAACTATACTTTTGCAGAATTTCGCCCCTGTCAAACTAACAAATAACCAATCATCAATATCTGCGAAACGAACTTAACGGAAACTAATATAGGAAGCACCACGATACTTAAGCGGAATCACAGCTTGAAAGCACTGTGCAAAGCTAGGAGCGTGAAATTGGATAGCAACTCCTCGATATGTTCCGATCGTTTGCTTTTGCTTTGTTTCAATTGTTGGAACGTTGATCACATATTGAGCAGCACGGTAAGTTAGTTGCATAGTGTTCTCCTTTTTATTTGAGTGAATTCGTTGTTGGGTGAATTCGTTGTTCATGTCCTATTTATAGAATTTGGGACAAGATTCGTCGATGTAGGAAAGTTAAGGAGTTGAGCAGTGGGTGACACCTTAACTTTAGTAGGCTAGTGAAAAGGTTATACCTACTCATCCAATTCCCGAATTAGCTCAATTCGATCGGCATCAAATATCAGCCCTTCAAACCCCAATTGGGGTAAATTCCTGCCATATACGCAGCCATAAAACCGATCGTGGGGAGCGCGAATCGAATTAATGATTGCCTGCACTTCTGGATTTGAGCTAACTAAAAAATTAATCTCGAATTCATCAGTGCGGATTCTCACCTGGTCATCTAATAATGTTCTGAATTCGCCAGGATTTTCGTTAAATCGAAAAATAACGCCGCACAAACGAACAGGCTCAGATTCATACAGTTCGATCGTCAAGTCAGATTGACATTCAATTACACTTCGGAAAGGCGCGGGATTTACCATGATTTTGGGTTCCTTACTCAAGAATGAAATGATTCACTATTGCTGTTTTAAAGTCTGAAGCGGCGATCGTCGATACAGAAAAGTTAAGGATTTTGAGAGAAATAGTTGACGACGAAGCAATCAAAATTTGAAAGTAGTCAAAATTTGCTGTAAAGCTCTCATTGCTTATCTCCTCAAAGCAGCAGTGTGAGGTGTTTTCGCCTCTCCTTATCCTTTTTCTGCAATCTCCTTAACTTTTCTGTATCGACTCTCAGCCATTCAACTTCTATAACAGAAATATGCGTTATGCGAGTCTGAAAACAAGAATTTACTCGCTGCAAAAGCTTACAAACAGAGAGGTAACTTTCTATGCATACTAAAAGTTCTGCTTCCATTCGTTCTCTTGCCGTTTTGCGACGCAATAGTACCGGAGAAGACGTTCGCTTTCTGCAACAACAGATGAATGCTATTAAATTCTTTCGTCCCTCTTCTAATCTGCCTCTTTTGGCATCCGACGGCATTTTTGGCCCAATCACTGAATCTGCTGTGAAGACTTTTCAAAGTACAGAGCGCATTCTTGTTGACGGTATTGTTGGGAATCAAACATGGTCAGCTCTATTTCGTATCATTGTTCCGATCGTTCAACATGCATTCAACGTCAACCCATTTCGTGTTGAGTTTGCCCCTGGTACAAGCTCAGCAGTTCTAGAAAATGGTGTGATCCGAGGCGATCGGGATGTCTATGTATTAGAGGCTGCAACTGGGCAGAGGATGAAATTTCAAATGAGTTCTCCTGAAAATAATGCAGTGTATGACCTTTCTGATCCCTTAGGAGGAGTGCTGCAACAAGAGTCAAGACAGGGAGAAATCACACTACCCCCGTCCCACGATTTCCAAACCGGATACTATTACATCTCGGTGGGTGGAACCCGCGGCAATGCAGGCTATCAGTTGCGGGTTGAGATCATTTAGAAAAATCTAAAAACGGAAAAAAGGGTAGGGATCAATTTCTCTACCCTTTTCTTCACCAAAATTTGTCCTAATGCCGATGAATTTAAGCAATGCCAAGCTTCTCACAACGATGATGAAGACCTAACCACAACCCTACCCTTTGCCCTTTAGCGAGCATTGCGATTGGGAGTTGGGAACGACTGCGATCGTTGGAGAGGCGCGAGACGGTGTTCAAGCTATGGGGTACATCATACCTACACCATGCCTAAATCTGGCACCAGAATTCGTCCTTTGTAACCAGTATGGGTGTAACTGCTAAGAACATTTTGCCCGATCGATTCTGCTCGTTCAGCCGCAACCAACGCGACACAGGCTCCACCAAATCCGGCTCCGGTCAGCCTTGCCCCAAACACATGGGGCGTTTTTTGCAGTAATTCTACTAATCGATCGAGTCCAGGTACAGATACCTCGTAATCATGCTGTAGGCTCGCGTGAGACGCATTCATCAGTGCCCCAAATGCTTCCGCTGATGTGCTCTTCAACGCCTGCAACACTCGATTGTTTTCGTTTATCACATGACGCGCCCGTCGATTTAGCGGTTCGGGTAAATTCTTCACAATATTGGGGTCAGTCACGTCTCTCAAGGCTGGCACACCCAAAAGTCGTGCGGCTTCCTCACATTCCGATCGCCGTTGATTATACCCACTTGTGGCTAGGCTGCGGGGAATACCGCTGTCAATAACCAGAATTTCAGCCTGTGACGGCAAGGGTAAAAGTTTGCGATCGAGACTGCGAGTATCCAGAAACAATAAATGGTCAGTATCTGCGAGGCTAGCTGCCATCTGATCCATGATGCCGCACTGAACGCCAGCATATTGAATTTCAGCCTGTTGTCCCAGTTTGGCAATTTGAACATCATCTAGGTCGAGATGGAGCAGCGATCGTAAACCTCTCAAAGTTGCGACTTCCAGGGCGGCACTACTGGATAACCCAGAACCGATGGGAACGGAAGAAGTGACAAATAGATTTAAAGGTGGAACAGTATGACCAATTTTTTCCAGCACTCGGATACAACCGAGAACATAACTTACGAAGCCTTCAGGAACCAATTCGTGATTGGTAAAGTGTGCCCATTCTTCCAACTCTGCTGAATAAAAATGGTGACGATCGTCGGGGCTAAACCCCAAAGATACGGTAGTGTGTTGTGGAATAGCAGTGGGTAACACAAACCCATCATTGTAGTCGGTGTGTTCTCCCAGCAAGTTGACTCGTCCCGGTGCGCTAGCTTGGGTCTGAGGAGCTGTGTTAAAGATCTGCTGGAAATCCGTCTGAGAGGTCATGATTATCGCTCCAGGGGCAACGGTCGTAAGCGTCCTTCAATTTCGGCAGATTGCCAGTTGGGGTCGAAGGTGAGGTTTTCTAAACTGCCATCTTCCAGCAGTACAAAGGTATCTTCGACTTTTGCTCCCACCAAACTGGGATTCCACGCCATTGTCATATTTGCATTCAGGCGATCGGTCGTTGTTGGAGTCGCGATCACCTCTCGCGACAGGTATCCGGTTGTTCCTCCTTGATGATGCTCCCGAATCGCCTGATAATACCCCTGCTGTTTATAGGATTGGGCGATCGAGGTGTACACCTCCTTCAGCGGAGTTCCAATCTGGCAGGCATTCAATGCGGCGGCTTCTACCTGCCGTACCTGTTGATGCAGATTCGCTTCTTCTCCTGACAGAGAATCAAAGCAAACAAAGCGCGTCAGGTTGGCATACAATCCATATCCCCGCGCACAAAATATCAGCATGGCAATTCGTCCGATCGGTTCTGCCATCGGAATGGGATGGCGATAGAGCGGTAATCGTCGCTCACCCGCTGCCAGGGTTAACGCCGGATGCAAGCCTCTCATCCACAGTGCTTTTGCTCCTGCCCCCGCCAGTTGATACTCCGTCCAGTTGGGTTGAGCCTGCGATAGCACTTCTGTCATGGCTTCGCTGGCTAATCGTCCCACCTGACGGTAGCGTTCTAACTCAGCAGGGAGCATAATCCGTTTGTGGTCAATCAGCGAAGCAGGAAGCGGAATTTCATTGGAGCGATCGGAGGTTGAGCCAGCAGGTTTATCGCTGAGGATCATTCCCCGATGGGTGACTTCCTCAATGAAGCTTTCCTGAAATTTTGCATTAATCCAGGGATAAGTAAATAGCTCGTAGCCACCAACCAAATCAGCGCGATCGGGCAATTCTTCATCTTTCAATCGCTGTGCCTCAATTTCATTGGTTAAAATCCAGGCTCCACTGTGCGTCACCAACACCTCTGCCACTCCTGTTTCAGCCGCCAGCAGCACCGTATGGGTTGCACCAGCCGTTGCCCAGGAAAACCAGTCTGTGCCACGCAGTCGAATTCCGGCAGCTCCTGTTTCATAAAGTGCATTTCGCATTCGCTCCAGTTTGTGAGCAATTTCGGCAGAGATTTGAACATTGCGGGTTGGTGCGGCAGAGAGTGTCATAGGATCGATCGCCTCAGTGAACTGATGCAAGGAAATGTAGATTTGTGATTCAGATGCGAACGTTACAACTCAAGAAGACGGTATTAACCGGGGACTCGAAAGCTGAACCGATTTGACTCAACTTTCGAGCGGATCGATTCGAGCGGAGCTACAGGATTTGCTTGGTCTAACCAAGCCTTTGTCGAACTGTCCTTTTCGAAACTGCTTCTTCACTGCTGTCCGTCTTGTTGCTCTGGATTAGGTTGATCAGGAGGAGAATTGGGGCGTTCAGTAGCAGCAGGGTTGATTTCAGTACCCTGGGCATTAAAGGGATACCCTTCACTTTCGTCCAGTATCTCCTGGGGATCGCTGGCTGGGGTAGTTGCAGCAGAATCGATCTGACCCGTATCATGGCTCTGTTTAATTCCGGGCCCTTTATGACTGGCATGACCACTACTCATAATGACTTCCTCAAATCGCTCTCTAGCGTTATTCATACCTACAGTTAAAGGCAAATCTAGTGTCTTAACTTCATCCTTACAGTGGGTATTTGCTGCGCTGAATAGGAATAAAAGATGAATTCAAATTGTTGTTAAAAACACATTAATTTATTTTGTTAATTACGATCGGAGATAATTCGACCGCACCATTCACGCTACTGTCTTTTCTCTATTTGAATATCCAGTCTGAACTAGACGCAATCCAATTCCTACTAATAGTGCCCCTACAGCCAGAAAGCTAAGATCCCAAAGTAGTTGATTCGATCCTAATCTCAGATGATGGATGCCTAGAATATGATGATCAATAATGCCTTCAACCAGATTAAATAAACCTGCCCCGATCAGCATTGCACCACCAAACACCTGACCTGACCAAGGAACATCCTGGTGCTTTCCGGCACGAAAAAGGAGAAAAATGCCAATCAGCGTTAGAACCCAGTCGAGCAGATGAAACAATCCATCTCCCAGCGTGTTCAACTCCAATCCTGCAACGGTCATATCGCTTTCGATGCTGGAAAACATATGATGCCACTGCAACAGTTGATGAAAAACAATGCCATCAAAAAAGCCACCCTGTCCCAATCCAAGAACGACTCCAGCGACGATCAAAGGGCGGTAGTTGAAACGATCGCGCTCTGGCAGAGAATGCGCTTCAATGGTTTTTGAGGAAGGATTATTCATGTTTTTAATCTTCTCTCTTTCATCTACGGTACGATCGAGTTTTTTGCTAAATTCACTTTTACAGACTGTAACTCCTTCGCCTTTTCTTCGGGTAAAGCATCGTTGGCAAACATTCCTGCTGCCAATTCTGTTCCCGCTAAATATTTGAGTTTGTCAGGCGTGCGGTAGGGCGGATAAAACTCAGCATGAAGATGCCATTCTGGATGCGGCTGACCATCGATCGGTGCCTGAAACCATGCCATTAGATAGGGAAATGGTCGATTCCACAATCCGTCGTATTTGAGAGTCACAGTTTTTAAGGCTCTGGCAAGCCCCTGTCGCTGGTTTGGTGTCAGGTCGAGGAAGGTAGCAACAGGCTGAATGGGAGCAACCCACACTTCGTAAGGGTAACGAGCGCATACGGGGACAAAGGCAATTGCATCCTGATCGCAATACAGAATGCGCCGATCGTCCTCAATTTCCTTTTGAATCAGGTCTTGCAGTAAGCCCCGTTGCTGCTGCTGATAATAGTTCTGTTGGCACACTTGCATTCGCGCTGGCACAGGCGGCACAAATGGATAGGCATAAATCTGCCCATGCGGATGGTGCAGCGTCACCCCCACTTCCACGCCTTTGTTCTCAAATGGCAAAACATATTGAATTTGCTCGTGCTTACCGATCGCCCGCGTGCGATCGCCCCAAACCTGCAACAGTAGTTCCAGATGATCGAGGGGAAGGGTGCTGAGGTAGGACTGAGGATCTTGGGTAAAGACAACAACTTCACAAACACCATTCGCAGGCAATGTTTCAACGATCGCGGCAGGTGAATCGTGGGCTGTGGGAGTCAGGGAGGGAAACCGATTCTCGAAGACAGCCACATCATATTGTCCCTGCGGTAACTCTGTGGGAAACTGCGGGTCGCGGGTGGGCGCGAGCGGATTATATTCTGGCGGCGGCATGAAGGTACGGCCCTGACGATGGCTGGCATAGGCAACCCACTCGCCGCGTAAGGGATGCCAGCGCAGATGAGGATTTGCCTGAACAGGTTCACTGCTCGGACTGGGAGCTGCAATGTCCTCGGCGATCGGAGAACGGCTATACAGCGTCAATTGGCGACCATCGGGCTTCAATAATTCCTGTGAGTACATCATAGGCTCTAATGCTTTGCTCCGTGTCGCTTTTGATGCCACTGCCAGGCATGGCGCAAAATCTGATTGAGATCGGCATACTGCGGTTGCCAGCCCAACACTTGCCGTGCCTTGTCGCTGCTGCCCACCAAAATTGGCGGATCACCAGGACGACGATCGCGCTCCACAACAGGAATCTCTCGACCTGTCACCTGGCGTGCTGTTTCAATCACCTCTCGCACCGAGAAGCCACTGCCATTGCCTAGATTAAACACCGCACTGCTGCCGCCATTCAGCAAATATTGCAATCCCAGCACATGTGCCTGTGCCAGATCAGCGACATGAATATAGTCTCGAATGCAGGTGCCGTCTGGGGTAGGGTAATCGGTGCCCAAAATTGAAATAGATTGCCGTTGCCCCAGTGCCGTTAGCAACACCAGCGGAATCAAGTGGGTTTCGGGAGCATGGTCTTCTCCCAGTAAGCCGTCTGGATCGGCTCCAGAGGCATTAAAGTAGCGAAACGAAACCGATTTCAGCTCGTAGGCGGCAGCAAAATCATCTAAGATTCGTTCCACCATCCACTTTGTAGTGGCGTAAGGGCTGATGGGATCTTGAGGGTGATCTTCAGTAAGGGGGATAAACTTGGGCACGCCATACAGCGCACAGGTGGAAGAAAAAACGAATTGTTTAACGGATGCAGCAACCATCGCTTCTAATAGCGTCAAGGTGCCGACAACATTGTTGCGATAGTACTTAGCCGGATCAGCAACAGATTCTCCCACCGCAATATATGCCGCAAAATGCATCACGGCAGCGATCGCATGAGTGGCAAAAATTTGATCGAGCAGGGGACGATCGCTCGTATCGCCCACAATCAATTCCACCTGCAATACTTCTTCCACTAATTCACGATGACCGTAGGAAAGATTGTCTAGAACAATGACCTCGTAGCCAGCGTGTTTGAGTGCCAATACAGCATGGGAACCAATATATCCGGCTCCGCCAGTAACTAGAACGCTTGAACGATTCTGTGACACAAAGTTTACTTCGAGTTCTGAATAGTGACTGCATTTAGCTTCGCTTTTATACAAACTTCTGTTTAGTCACGCAAGAGAGAATTTGTCATGAACAAAACTTGTACTCACCAACACAACTGATTTAACTGTTATCGGTCACACTCCTCTGCACTTTTAATGATTGAACAGAAAATAATTCAACCTAAATTTTTCTAAAGATTTACATGTATCTGTGCCAGTTGGTTTCTGCCCAAAGGAATAATTACAATTGTATTAGACGCTACTTTTCAGGACTGGGATTTGTCCACAGAGTGCAACATGATTCCAAGTATCAGTACAACCCACTTTACAGAAAACGATTTCGATCGCCTTGCTGCTGATCTGAGACAAGATGGAATTTGTATCATTCGCAATCTCTTCCCTCCAGAACAAATTGCAGAATGGGCAAATGCCTTTGCTCAGTTATTCCAACAACGCCAAGCGCAACCCGGTGGACTGGCTCCGCGTGAGCAAGCCCGCTACTATTTAACCCTGCCCTGGATGGCTCCTTTTGCCAACTCAGAGGTGTTTGCGAATCCGGTGATTTTGAGGATACTCGATCGCGTGTTTTACCAGGAGTATCGCCTGGTGCAGCTAGGGGTTGATGTGCCCGTGCAAGGGTCGGATTATCAGGAGATTCACCGGGATTTTCGTCCGCTTTTCTCTGATCAAATTGTAACGCCACTCTATGCCCTGGCTGTCAACTTTCCTTTGGTAGAAGTTACTGCCGAGAATGGGCCGTTTCAGATGGCGCGAGGCACCCATGTGTTACCGCGTGAAGAAGCACTGGTGAAGGTAAGAGCGGGTGAAATTCCAATGGAATCCTTTTACTTGCAACCTGGCGATGCCATGATTCGATCGCCCTTAGCACTGCACCGGGGTTCGCCGAATCAGACTGCCCAACCCAGACCAATGGTTGTCATGGGCTATGTGATGCACTGGCTACACACTGCAAACGTTGATTTGACGGTTCCCAGAAATTATTACGATCGCCTGCCGAAGCAAACACAGCAATTGCTGCGCTGCCAGGTTGTGGATCAGCTACCAGAGGCAGCCGTCGAAACCTATATCAATTTCAAGTATTGAGCCGTACCGGATTGGTTAATGCAAAACACCCGTTCCTTGCATTCCTATCCTTAAGACGGACGATCGCTACACATTACCAGGAGATAGTTGAGAGAGCATTCCGACTATCTCCTTTTTGTGTTCAGCCAATTTTTTGTGTTCAGCCAATTTTTTGTGTTCAGCCAATTTTGCTTTCTCAAAAAACAAGTTCCTCAAGAAACCAGCAATGCCTACCTACACAAACCCGGTTTACAACGGTTATTTTGCCGATCCCTTTGTCTGGCACCATGAAGGAATTTACTACGCGATCGGCACAGGAGCCGCAGAGGCGGAAGGCGAAGTAGAAGTTCAGCTGCGAGTTTTTCCCTTGCTGCGATCGGAGAATTTTGTCGCCTGGGAATTTGCCGGAAATGCGTTGCTGCGTCCCGACGCTGCGCTGGGCGATAACTTTTGGGCACCGGAAGTGGCTTACTGGGACGGCACTTTTTATCTTTATTACTCCGTGGGGCATGGAGATAAACAGCATCAGCTCCGAGTGGCAACCAGCGATCGTCCCCTTGGCCCCTACGAGGACATCGGTGAACCGTTACTGAAATTAGAAACCTATCCCTTTGCCATTGATCCGCATCCCTTCCGCGATGACGATGGACAATGGTATTTGTTCTATGCTCGTGATTTTCTTGACACCGAAGCAGGGGCGCGGGTGGGAACGGCGATCGTGGTCGATCGGTTGCAAACCATGACGACTCTGGCAGGCACAGAACAAACGGTGTTGCGGGCGCGATCGGAGTGGCAGCGGTTTCTGGCAAATCGCCCCATGTACGAAGGCGTGTACGATTGGCACACATTAGAAGGCCCCTGTGTTCGCAAACATAAGGGACGCTATTACTGCTTTTATAGTGGTGGCCGCTGGGAAACTGAGGAGTATGGCGTGGATTACGGCATTGCCGATCGCATCACTGGGCCATATTCCGATGCAGGCAATGAGAACGGGCCGCGGGTGCTGCGAACCGTTCCCGATCGCGTATTTGGCCCTGGGCATAATTCGATCGTGTTCGGGCCCGATCATCAAACAGAATACGTGATTTACCACGCCTGGAGTGCCGATCGCTCTGCCCGTCGGATGTGCTTAGACAAGCTGATCTGGACTCCTGATGGGCCTCGCTGTCAAGGCCCTACCTGGACTCCGCAAACGATATGAGCAATTGGTATCCGATCTCTTACTCCCTTACGGATGACACTGATTACTACCGTGGTGTGGTAACAACTGGGGTTCCCCGCGAGCTTCTGGATGCCGATCCAAATGGGGCACCCGTCCCAGCGTTGCCGCCTGGATCGCTTCAAGCGGAAACTTGGGGGTGCGATCGGCGTACAGCAACCCATTCGCCTCCTGAAAGGTATCAGTGAGTTGAGTGTAGCAGAAACCGCTAAATAGCTCGATTGAGTTAACAGCTTGCAATAATGCCGTATACCGAGCTTGCAGTTCAGCGATTTCAGCCGATCGCACATAGCCCCAAATGCTGTGATCCTCTGACTGTCCGTAGGCAATACCGCCGAATTCCGTCAGCATGATCGGTTGTCCCTGGTGCGGGTAGCCATCCAGCGTTAGCACACGCCCGCCCGGTCGCTGGCGATCGAACAAATCTGAAAGTTTTACCTCCGGCCCATAGCGCGTTGCCAGCCGTTGAGGGTTGTTATCGTAGTCGTGAATCGCCAGAATATCAGTAGCGGCACTTTCCCAGCCATCGTTACCCACCACAGGGCGAGTCGGATCAAGGGTTTTGGTGAGATGATAAAGTGCCTGCACATAGTTACGATGAGGAGCGGTTGCGGTCAAATCCGGTACGCCCCAGGACTCATTAAACGGCACCCAGACGACGATGCAGGGGTGACTGGCATCTCGCTCAATCACTTCCGCCCATTCCTTCATCATCCGCTCCACGGCCTTGTGCGTGAAACGATAGGCACTGGGCATCTCTTCCCACACCAACAGTCCCAACACGTCAGCCCAATATAAAAAGCGTGGGTCTTCAACTTTCTGGTGTTTTCGCACACCGTTAAAGCCCATTTGCTTCACCAATTCTACGTCATGCCGTAGGGCTTCATCCGAGGGAGCCGTCATCAACGATTCAGCCCAATAGCCCTGATCTAGCACTAGGCGTAGATAGTAAGGCTGTCCGTTCAGCATGAATCGATCGCGCTGAATGCTGACCGTCCGCATTGCGGTATAGGATTGAACGCTATCCAGCAGGATATGCTCGTGCAAAAGCTGCACCTCTGCCTGGATCAGCGTTGGTTTTTCTGGACTCCAGAGTAATTCGTTGCGGTAGTCATCAATTCCCGGATCAGATAAGGCGATGCGGCGATGAATCTCACCATTCAGAACTTCATAAGTATCGTTCACCAACAGTTGCTTGCCTGCTGTGAGCTTGACTTTAATTTGAATTCCGTCCTGCAACTGACCCGCCACAAAGGCTTCAAAGCCAATTTCCCATCGCTCAAAGTGGGGAGTCCAGCGAATGCGATCGATATAGGTTTCTGGTACTCGTTCTAGCCAAACCGTTTGCCAAATGCCACTCGTGCGCGGATACCAAATGCTATGGGGCTGCAACTGCCAGTCTTGCTTGCCGCGAGGTTTTGCCAGATCAAACGGATCATCTTCTGCCCAGACCGTGACTTTCTGTATCCCGTTCGCATTGAGCACCGACGTAATATCAGCACTAAATGGAGTATGCCCTCCTTCGTGGTCTGCCACAAGTTGCCCGTTGACCCAAACGCGAGCGCGATAGTCTACTGCGCCAAAGTGAAGCAGAACGAGACCTTCCCCTTTGGGGAGTTCAAACTCTCGCTCATACCAGCAGTTGGGATGAAAGTCTTGGTCGTTAATACCACTTAGGATAGATTCGGGAGCAAACGGAACTTCGATAGTATTTGCCCAATTGCAAATATCGGTTGGCTGGTGATACTTTCCTTCATCGTCAAACATGAACTTCCACGCGCCGTTCAGCGAAAGCCAATACGATCGGCGCAGTTGTGGGCGCGGGTACGCCATATCGGGCAGAAACTTAGCGTTCCAATCTTCTATGCTGCAAGGATAGCGATCCTCTAAGCATTTACCAAATGCCTTCATCTCAATTCCACTCTGATTGCTCAAGCAAGGTTGCCCCACCAGGTTAAGAGATCTAGCACTTTCTTACAAATCTCTTAATCTCGATTCCTCTATGGTATCGCTTTATATTGCGGCATATCCAACGGTTGAGGTAGAAAAAGCTGTATTTGCTGATTAAATTCCATAGCAAGTACACCATTTCTCAAGCTAAGATTTCAACCTGGGATTAAGATGAACACCACAGCCAATCTGTAGCACTCCTATTCTTAATCTGGTTTTGAGAGAATAGAGAGATGAAGCAGCAATAACGAGTCCAAGGGCTGGCTTTATGCGCCAGTATGATACTCCTGTGACCTGCATACCTTTCAACGCGATCGCCCGCCCGCCAGCAGCACATCACCGGATTCTTCCCAAGTGCAGTTTGCCACTTTGCATGAAGCGAGACATCTCCAAATCAATTAATTTTTCAAGTTGCTGCAAACTTACCGAAAAATACTGATTTAATAACCTGAAAAATTATATTTGTACGGGTTTGGCAATGCCAAGCCTCTTTGGAAATCAAGATTTTATTAAATTCACATTCCTTAGAACAAGTTCCCTGGCGTTCAGCTCATCCACTACGGATTGAAGCAAATTCGATCGTCCTAACTTTTCCATCCGTTGCCATACTTACTAGAAAATACTGATCTTCATCAATTAATTTTTCAAGTTGCTGCAAACTTACCGAAAAATACTGATTCTTTTTAGCGGTTGCAATTATTCAGAAGTTATTCACATTTGCGCTCTAACTTTGAGATCACAAAATAACGTAAACGTATCAACTTAGCATTCCGAAATTCCTGTGAAATTGGTTCAATCCCTGCTGATTCGGGAACATTTCTAATGGTGCCTTACGTTTTGTTACTCTTTTTTACCAAAAGTCATGCCTTCCCAAGCCATCAATCAACTCGTTTTTATTGATTCAGCGATTGAAAATATTGAGCATCTGCTAAACGGTATTTCACCGAGTACATTACTAAATGCAGCGATCGTAATCATCAATGCTCAGCGAGATGGGGTTGAGCAAATTAGCGAAGTCATTGACGCTTACGGTGATATTAAAAGCATCCACATTGTATCTCATGGTGAGGTGGGTTTCATACAACTGGGCGCAACTCAGTTATGTCATGCGACACTCGATCGATATACAAACCAGCTTCAGCATTGGTCGAGCCAGTTCGTTAAAACAGAAATTTTCTTGTATGGCTGTAGGATTGCAGCAACGGCTGTTGGTCGGGCATTTGTTGATCGATTCGCTGCGCTGACCAGGGCAAATGTGGCGGCTTCAACAACTCCAGTAGGCACTGCTAAATTGGGCGGAAACTGGCAGCTAGACTTTACAACGGCACCTGTGCGATCGGCTTTGGCATTCACTTCAGATGCGATGTCAAGTTACGAATTCACCTTCAACCTTTTGCCCAACCTGATCTACAGCATTAGTGGCGATAAGGTGAACTACACCAGCATCAACGGTGGTGGCAACTTCGCTCCGGTTAACCCCATCACAGGATTGCCAGTCAATAATACGCTTGCTTTTACCACAAATGCTGTTGCCAGAGATCCCTTATCCAGCAATCAAATCCTCTATTACATCAGTGCTATCTCAAACCGTTTGGGTTCCTGGGATCCTGTCACTGGAACTGCTACAGATCTGGGTTTAATCACAGGTGCAGGTAATCCTAACTTGCAAGGTTCTGCTCGGATGGCATTCCGAGATAATGGTCAACTCTATGTGATGCGGGACAATACTCTGTATGCGGTCAGCACTGGCTCAGGTTTGGGAGCCGGGAATTCTACTGCTGCTGGGACAACCACCCTTGTTGCGCCTATCTCTGGCTTACCAACGGGGAATGGCGGCGATATGGCATTTGACCCTGCTAATCCCAATGTTCTCTACATTGCTGGTACAAGTACAAACAGCCTGTACAGAGTCACCTTTACAGGAGCAACTCCTTCTGCGGCTACACTAATTGGAGCGATGGGGGCTTCATCTGCCGGTCTTGCCTTTGGCCCAGATGGAAACCTTTACGGCAGTAATGGCACGAACTTGGTCAGAGTGAATACCACGAATGGAACCACTACCGTCGTGGGGAATATTGGCAGTAGTATTAATGATTTTGCCACCCTACCAGCTCCTTCCCCTGATGTTGACCTCAGCATCTCAGTAACCGATTCTCAAGCAACGGTTGCTCCTAATGGCTCAGTGACTTACACCATTACGGTTAAAAACAATAGCTCCTCCGCACTAAGAGGCATATCGCTCGTTGATAATTTTACTGATCCTTCCCTAGCGGGTACACCTACTTGGTCAGCATCACTCAGCACAGGTGTAACTTTTCCCTCTGCCGCCGATCAGTCTGGCACAGGAAATATTAATGTCAAAGTGAATTTGGCTGCGGGTGCTACGGTTACTTATACGGTGACAGGTTTAACGGCTAAAAATGCACCTGGTGCAGTTATTACCAATACCGCAACGGTTGCCCCACCCGAAGGCTATACTGACAAAGCCTCCAATCCAGGAGCAAACAGTGCCACTGATTCAACAACGATCGGCACGCTCGACACCACTCCTCCCATTGTTACGGTTAATTCCCTCACAACCAATGATGGAACACCTCAACTAACAGGCACGATCGACGATCCCACTGCAACCATTAAAGTCACCGTAAATGGAGTAGAATACACTGCTACAAATAACGGTAACGGTACTTGGACGCTCCCAGATAATGCAATTACAACTCCACTTCCTAGCGGAACCTATGATGTCAAAGTCACTGCAACTGATACATTAGGCAATGCTGGCAGTGACACAACTACAAATGAGTTAGTCATTGACAGAACCGCACCAGTTGTCACAGTTAACTCCCTGACCACCGCAGACGGCACACCTCAGCTAACAGGCACGATCGATGATCCCACTGCAACCGTTAAAGTCACGGTCAATGGAGTAGAGTACACTGCTACAAATAACGGTAACGGCACTTGGACACTGGCAGATAATGCAATTAGTCCTGCTTTATCCAGTGGTACTTACGATGTCAAAGTCACTGCAACTGATACATTAGGCAATGCTGGCAGTGACACAACTACAAATGAGTTAGTCATTGACAG
>PVWD01000413.1 GCA_003003615.1 filamentous cyanobacterium CCP2
CGTCGTTGGATTTGGAGGTTAAAGGCTTACCTGCTCTGCCTTCTGTCCTACTTTGATTTCATCGAACTGACGTTAAAAATTAAATTCGGTCATTGCGATCGGGCGATCGTCCCACTGGCGGGCAAGATGCCTGCGCTACCGATTACCCGATTCAATTCTCAACTTCCATCAATTGATTGGGCTAAGCTGCTTTAACTGGCTCAATTCAATGCAGTCAGGTGGCAAATCGTTTAACCTTCAGTTCCCAAGGTTTGTGCGACCTCTCGCGGCATTCGCACCAGTTGATAAACACTTGCCTGATCGATCGTCTGATAACGATCTTCCGGCAACTCCGCTTCTCGCAGTTTGACATCGCGCCCTAGGATTAGAATCGATTCAGCCTCATCCGAGCGATTAGCAATGCGACGCAAATCTCGTTGTACCTGATTGATTTCTGGCAGGAAGATCACCGGACGCTGCGTGTAAAACACGATGCTGGGTTTGCTAAATCCCACCATGACGATCGGCTCATTGGGCTGTTGAATTTCCACGATCGTCTCTGAAAGCTGGCGCAAGGGCAAATGGCGTTCGGCATCTACAATCATGCCTGCGGGTAACAAACCAATCAGAATAAATGCGGCTAATCCAATTAAATTCACACTCCACAGCCAATTAGCTTGACGGCGTAAGAGTAAGATAATCCCTGTCACTGCTGCCATGCCCCAAACGATCGCGCTGGTAATCATCACATTAGACTGCCGGATGCGATCGGCCAGATTCGGCATTTCGGGGTCATCTCCTAGCCAGTTGGGGCTATACCAGGCGGCAAAGGCCAGGACGACAAACAGCAGGATGTTAGCAATATGGCTAATCCAGGTGGCTTTGCTGGTGCGTGGTTGGGTCAGTTGGTCGCTCCAAAACAGCCCCACCAGAATTCCAGCCGCAGGCAAGAGGGGAATCGTGTAGCTGGGCAGCTTGGTCACGGCGATCGTAAAGAATCCAAAAATCACTGCAAACCAGATCACGGCAAACATGCCAAGCTGACGGGAACGGGGCTGCTGTCGCCAATCCTGAACTCGCCAAAACCGCAATCGCGCCATTGCGACGGGTAAGTGGGCCGACCAGGGCAGAAAGGCGATCGGTACGACCAGAAAGTAGAAATACCAGGGAGCCGAGTGGTTATTCACAACGCTGGTAAACCGCTCAATGTTGTGATAGCCGAAGAACGAATCGATATAAGTCTGACCATTGAACAGAGTCACCAGAATGTACCAAGGCAGCGTGATCAGCAAAAAGATCACTCCCCCTGGAATCAACCGCATTTCCCGCAGCAGCACCCGCACATTTCCCATGTAGATCGAGAAGGCGATGATCACTAATCCGGGCAGGACAATCCCCACCGGCCCTTTGGTCAGAACGGCTAATGCACTGAAAATGTAGAAAGCCAGATACCAGCGATCCTGAATTTTGGGGCGATCGGGTTGGGCATAGCCACAGAAAAAGGCGAGGAGAGCTACCCCCATACAGCCGTTGAGCAGCATATCGGAAACGCCAGTTCGGGCCCAGAGAAAGGTTTGGGGGTTGAGGGCGATCGCGGCAGAACCGATGAGGGCAGACCAAACGACCGGGGAGTAGGGGCGAATTGCCATTTGCCCAGAGTCAGGAGTCGGGTAGGAAGGAATTGCCATTTGCCCTTCTTCGGCATCCAAGATTTGAGGGTTGAGGGGACGGGGGAAGCCGAAGCGATGGAGCGTGTAGAAGCCGATTGCGGTGAGTCCAGTGATGGCGAGGGCAGACGGGAAGCGAACTGACCACTCGTTGACTCCAACGGTTTTGTAGGCGATCGCCATCAGCCAATACACGAGGGGCGGCTTGTCAAACCGGGTTTCACCGTTGAAGTAGGGCGTAATCCAATCTCCGGTGACGGTCATCTGGCGGGCAGCTTCAGCAAAGAGTGGTTCGGTTTCGTCAATTAACCCCACTCCGCCCAGTTGAAACCATGCCACGATCCAGGTAATGAGCATGACCCAGAGTGCAGCGAACGCCAGGGCAAATAACGGTTTTTTCTCTAATCGAGTGAGTGCGGCATTTATCGTTCTGTACTTCATCAGCATCCCTACTTGAGCGGGGGCACAGTTCGCCCCATACATGACCGAAACATTCTTAGACCCTACTCCACAAACCCGATCGGGGTTTTGAGATTCAAAAAACTCCATCGAGTTTTAAGATAGGCACTGAGCCGTAAGACCCTACTTTACCTGGAAACCTGGATCGCTTGACAAGTTCCCCATCGTTTCTCGCGGTCTTGCGGATTGCTTCACATGCTACGCCGGAAAAAGACCGTGCTTCTACGCGATCGATCGGCTGAACTCGTAAATATACGGAGCCTTTTTTTTCTGAAATCTGTCACACTTAAACCAGTGTGGCGGTAAGAACACAGAGCTTTGGGGTAGCAGTATTGCTCCGAGTTGCGGGAAACACTTGAGATGCTTCAGTACTGTTACCCCACCCTGCTCGCCCCAAAAGTTTATGTACCCGGACGATCGCGCAACTCATCGCTCATGTGGGTTCGATCGCCCAAAATTTGCAGAAGTGGGCCGTGAATGTCTAACTTTACGACGCTAATGGAAGCGGCGAGACAGTCGATGCGATCGCGATATCGCCCTAAGTCAATCCCTAGTAAGCTGCATAGAATAATCCGAATGGTTGCCTTGTGGGAAACGATCAGGACGTTGCCATCGGCATGGTTTTGTTCAATTTCAGCAATCACAGACATAGCGCGAGAAGCAATTTCCACCGAAGTTTCGCCGCCAGTCGGCGCGTTCCAGGCAGGTTCAGTGAGCCAACGCACATACTCTTCTGGAAAGCGTTCCCTGACCTCCTCTGCTGACATTCCTTCCCATTCGCCGTAGTTAATTTCCCGCAGCCCTTCCCGAATCTGCATTTCCAAGCCGATCGCCTCACATAGCGGTCTAGCCGTTGCCATCGTCCGTTTTTTGGGACTGACATAAACCGCCTGCCAGGGAAAATTTTTGTAGGCTTCAGCAAAGGCATGGGCCATCTGAGTCCCTTCGGGAGTCAGGTCGGGGTCGATTTCGCCACAGTACCCCCCTGATTGGCTGTAAATGGTTTCACCGTGCCGCAAAAAATACAGTCTTAAGCTCATGAATTCATCCTAGTTCTCGAATTTGCCGCGAAAAAAGTTAAGAATAGCTGCAATTCCTCTGAAGGCGACCCTTGAAATGATATCTGATCAATTAGGATGGATGTTAGCAAGCCGAATACAACAGGTGAAATCTAACGTCACTTTCTAACCTTGCTTAGAGAGAGTTTGCGTTAAAAGATAAAAACTGTAACAAAATCCTTAAAAAACACAATTTTTTACACTTCTCTCAACCCCTTTTGGACTTACAGTTTTTGTCGTTTTTCAGTCGTATATTGAATGTCTGAAGCGTTGCGTAGACTTGCCACTGGTTATCAGGTTAAGCGCGATCGGTTTTTGATCTGCCATCCTTTTGAACGATCTTGATTTAAACATTGAATCGGCAATCTTTTAGGGGATTGCAAACCATTAATAGCTCAACCAAATTCTATGCCTTCAATCATGCATTGAACAGAGTGAAGCGATCGATTTCGCTCTGCCATTTTTTGGTTCGATTTTTCGCTCTTTTGAGAGTGCTTCTAAGTGAGCTTCGTCTTACCCTCTGATCTGCAATTCTTATGATTAATCTGGGAAAAAATAGCATTCAACTCAATGCCCAAGCTGCCAATAAAGCCGATGCAATTCGTCAAGCAGGCGAACTTTTAATCCGCAATGGCAACATGAAACCGGGCTACATTGACAGCATGATGAACCGGGAAAAGGTGGCTCATACCTATTTGGGAAACGGGATTGCCATTCCTCATGGTCTACCCCACGATCGCGATTTAATTTTGGAAACGGGCATTTCGGTGGTGCAGGTTCCAAAGGGTGTGGAGTGGAATCCGGGGGAGGTGGTGTATCTGGTGGTGGGCATTGCCGCCAAGTCGGATGAACATATTGAAGTGCTATCCAACTTAACGCAAGTGCTGGACGACGAAGCAGCCGTTCACCGTTTAGCGCAAACCGCCGACCCGCTCGACATTGTGGAAACCCTGACCCACCAACGCCCTGCGGATGAATCCTCTGCGGATGGAGAACCCGACTTCGCCAAAACCATTGAGTTGACGATCGCCGGAAAAGCCGG
This sequence comes from filamentous cyanobacterium CCP2, assembly GCA_003003615.1. Lineage (GTDB taxonomy): Bacteria > Cyanobacteriota > Cyanobacteriia > Elainellales > Elainellaceae > Egbenema. The sequence continues at coordinate 4,206 of PVWD01000413.1, forward strand.
ACTCCATGCCCGTCCAGCGACCACGTTTGTCAACATTGCCAAATCCTTCGACTCAGAGATTCGGGTGCGCTACGGCAACAAAACCGCCAATGGTAAGAGCATGGTGTCGCTGCTGAAGCTGGGTGTGGAAGGGGGCAGCACGGTGCGGATCATGGCACGAGGGACGGATGAAGATGAGGCATTGCAGGCATTAGAAGCGGCCGTCGTGGCGGGACTGGAGGACGAGGAGGAGGTCGCCCCAACACCGACCCTGGATTGGATGCCCACCTTTG
>PVWD01000110.1 GCA_003003615.1 filamentous cyanobacterium CCP2
AAAATGAATCACATTTATTTTACAGCCCTTGTTAATGGAGCGGGACTCGCTGCTGCATTAGCAAAAGGCGATGGACGTGAACGTGTTTATATCGTTGAACCAACAGGGGGTTTTGAAAATGACCCGAATGTTACAGACAAAAAATTTCCGGGCAATCCGATGCGTTCATATCGCTCCAAAGTACCATTAAAAATCGTTGGCGAAGTAACAGATTGGGTGAAACAAACACCTGAGGAAGTTCAAAAATGGCGTGAGAAGTTGGCAAATAACAAAGGAGAAATTATTAATTAATTTCTGAGGTGCTAATGCTCTGCCCAACGATCGCCACCAGGACTTACGCATTTTCTGGCTGAATACATCATTTTGGTAAGGACATGGCAATGCCATGTCTCTACACCTAGGGGTTAGCATCACTGAGTTGCGTAAATCCTGGCCATATAACAATCCCGCTGCACTGGAACGAAGAGAGCTTCACGATTCTACTGGCAACAGACCAAAATTTGCGGTATCAGCAGAACCTAGAGCAAGCTGTAATGGCAGTTGTTGTTCTTGTAGCAGCAGTAATAGGTTGCCAGATTTAGTACCTTTGATACCTGATGTTTGCAGTGTGCTGGGTAGGATTGCGCCAGGGGAAGTAATCGAAGTTGGAAGCTCCCGATAGTTGCGTAAGCGGCGCAGCACAACAACCCGCCTGGATTAGACAATAGGTGATAGTGCGATCGTACTCGTGGTTTCTCGATATTCAAAACCTATTCTCCTCCGGGAGGTATCATGCTTTTGTACCAGTATTTGGTACCCCACCCATACTTTTCTGTAAAGACAGCCACCGAAGTTGATAACTATGGTTAAATCATGAGTTTTGGGAGAAACAACCAGTGAACACGTTCATACTGATTCATGGTGCTGGGTCGGGTGCATGGGTCTGGCATAAGGTCATACCACTGCTCGAACAGTGTGGTCATACAGTAATTACACTCGATTTACCAGGTCATGGTCTGGATCGAACACCGATCGCAGATGTCTCTCTGCAAGCCTATGTAGATCGGGTTTGTCAGCTTCTCGATGCCCAGCTAGACCCCGTGGTACTGGTGGGACATAGTCTGGCAGGAGGGGTAATTTCCCAGGTTGCCGAGTATCGACCGGACAAGATCAAAATGCTGGTCTATCTGGCGGGCTATTTGCTGCGGAATGGTGAGAGCATGTTTGACATTACTCAGGCTGACCAGGAATCGCGGTTGCTGGCTAACACTGTCTTTTCAGAGGATCAGTTATCCGTCACTTTTCGCCCGGAGGCCCTGAAAGAAATTGGCTATTCGGACTGTTCCGATGCAGATATGGCACTGGTGCGAGCCCTACTAGCTCCCCAAGCCATTGCGCCTCTGGCAACTCCAGTAACGATTACTCCAGAAAACTTTGGTCGAATTCCCCGCGTCTACATCGAATGTTTGCAGGACTTTGTCATTGGGCCAATGGCACAGAAACAAATGTATACCGCATTGCCCTGTCAGCAAGTGATGACGTTGAATACCAGCCACAACCCTTACCTTTCGGCTCCTCAAGAACTGGCAAATCATCTACTGTCTCTAGTTGTCCAACCGGACAGCATTCCTGCTGTTATGGTTCAATGATGAGGCTTGCAACCTGAGAGCAAAAGTGAGATGCGCTAGCACCAGCGGTAGGGTGGGAAGCGCCTACAGCTAATCCATAGCCGATCGCTGATCTTGTAGGGAGGGCTTAACAAAGCGGGGAAGTGCTGCTGGCTTCGTCATTGATGCGTGGTGGGTTGGCTTAATGCAGGTTCTGACATCAAAGCATAAAACAGGGAAGAGGCGGACATAAGCCGGGTTCTGTTCTCTTGATGGAATCCACCAAGAGGGCAGTTATCTATCTGGGATGCCTGTCACCAGACACCTCTAGCGGATTACGCAGGAGTGAAACCACCCCTACCCGGAGCAGGAAAAAGACCAACCCTTGCTCCTTCGACCTTGCTTCCAACCGGGGTTTACCGAGCCAACGCCTCTCGACGTTGCTGGTGCGCTCTTACCGCACCCTTGCACCCTTACCTGTGAAAGGCAAAAGGCAAAAGGCAATTTCTCCTTCACCCTTCATCCTTTCCATCGGCGGTATGTTTCTGTGGCACTATCCTCACGCTCACGCGCACTGGGCGTTACCCAGCAGGTCTGATCTTTCGGAAGCCCGGACTTTCCTCGGATAAAGGCTCCTCAGAAAAAATTCCTTGAAGCCCGACTATCCGCAACCGCCTGCGCCTCCTCTTCCCTTGATTCCAGTCTAATCTGCCCCGCTTCAGGCGTACACCGGAGACGTATACCGATTGATAATGTTTCTGGAAATTACTTCTTCGGGTTCCAGGGCAGTTGGTCATGCCAGGGCATAGCTGTCATGGTGAAATCACACCGAATTGATCGAAACTCTTCGATCGCCACATTGTCAGTCAGGTCGCGCAACTGCAACATTAACAGTAATGTAAATTTTAAAGGCTTGTCTCCATCCTCAAAGGCGGAGAGCTTTTTCTCTAGAGCTTCCCGCACGTTTTTGGGGACTTTTTTGTTTTTGGATGTCGCTTTAATCTTGCTGATATTAAGGATGGGGGTGGTGGGTTCCAGAATCTTTTTTGCCTCATCCAGTTTTAATAATTCTTCAGCGGTCAGGTTGCCGCCAAATTTCATGCCGGGGCTGACAGGGCTTGGAAGCTGGGTTTTCGGTGGAATCAGATCAGTAAGTTGCTTGTTGCCATCCAAATGAATGACTCGGCGAGATTCATTTTCATGATCGGTTAGCGTACTCTTGTCCCAATAAATGTAGAGATAGATCTCTCGATCGGTTTTATTAGAGACATTTTCAATGCTAAGAGCAAGCGATCGAGGGGTTTTGTCATCCTCGACTTTATCCATACTGTATTTATACCGAGAATCAAACTTGAAGCCAATTTTGACAATATCTTTGAGGCTCAACCCGCTGAATTGCTTCGCCTCTAGCTGTTGTTCAACACCTTTACTATCAAAATCAATTTTGACTTGCTTATCAACCGAACTAATTGCCTGCATTACCACATAGGTAGTAATGATGAGAAAAATTACAACAATAATGACATCGAGTTCATTCATAACCTGAAGGAACCATTCAAAGAGAAGTGGAGTCAGAGCGCGATCGCCCCTCACCCTGCTTGATTGTAAAACCTGAGTTCTCTAAGCGATCGAGAATTCCTTTAAGGCAGGCAGAAAGTTTTTGTTTTCGTGCTGCGATCGGCTGAGTTTGATCAGAGCAAATCGCTGGAGAGGAGTTAGAACGGCCCATTGTGCGGGCGCAATTTCTACCCCAATAGAATGCCCCTGCTCTTGAACACTTTCAGGCACGATCGCCTCATTCAACCAGGCAGGATGAGGGTCGATGGGCAAATCTGAGGGAACTTCACCCAGATGAGCCTTCACAACTTGATGCAGATATGCCCGATACGCTTGAATATCTGCCTCTGTGGTGCAGGGTTGAAGAACCAGCGTTTGCCGTTCTTCAGAGGATAAATGGTTCCAATGGGATAGCTTCAGCTTTACGCCGCAGGTATCCAACTTGTAGCGCACCCGCATGGGGATACAGCGCAAAGATTCAGCAAAATCAGCTTCAAAGTCAAAAATTTGGGACATGCTTACACAGAGATGCTTATGGAGAGACACTTTGCGAACGTCTATGATCCATTTTGACGGGTTTTGAGCAATCTACAGGCGAGGATACCATGACGGAGATGGGAAGGGTGAAACCGATCGCCCATTGCCGCCGGATGGCAAACCTCAGCAGCCGCAGAGAAACGCTGGAATGCTTGACCACTTTGGGACGGAGAAATTTGCCCAATACCAGACGACCAATACCCTTAAGGCGAGCCTGCAACCGAGCGTGCCAGTAGGTTAAATATTGTAAAGATTTATTTCCCTTAACTGCATAGAGCGGCATGAATGCGAGTTGCCCGTACAGGATATCTGCCCGATGCGCTGGACTTAGCCCATGCTGTCGATGCTCTGGGTTAGGCCGTCCGCCATGTTCACCATAATTGCGGAAGGGAATGTAGTTTTTAAAGTGCCGATCGCGCAGGAAGCGATCGACCTCTGAATCCCAGGCGGAATAGGTGGTTGGGCCGATCGTCTCTGTAATTGTTTCGGCTAGTTCCAATAAACACTTTGCGCTCTGCGGCGTGACGATGTAAGCTACCATTGCCGTTGAAAATCCTTCTGCATGTCCAGTTTGGGAAACACTGTAAACTTGAGCAGCACAAGCATAAAGCCAGGCAATCCCCAAATTTGACGGGTCTGAACCATAGGGCAAAGGCAACTGCCCAAAACCCACTACAGGCACAAAATCTGCCTCCAGAATTAACGAGGGCTGAGTAGACTGACTTGCCCTTTTCCACGCCTGACAATGGTTTAGCAAACAGAGATAACTCCGAGAAAATCCCTGAAATTCTGGCTGATGTACCTGCCTCAAAACTTCACATTTCAGCCCTTCTGCAACGAGCGTTCTCTCAAGCTGCTGGGTTGACTCCTTGTGAGCCAGGACAAAAACCGTGCCGATCGAATCAGTCAAAGCGCGGGACGCTGGAGAGGAGGCAACCATAACAAAAGTACTTTAAAACTGCTACGCCAGTTCGCCAGAGAACAGGCGATGCCCGTAGTGTAAGCAACTTACCTTCCATCAGTCCTGCGAGTTTTCACTGAAGATCACTCTTTCCATAACGCAATACCACCCAGTAACCCTGTCACATTGGGAATGATTTTGGTATTGGCAGGCAGATCTACTTCAATCTTTTTGGCATTGCCACCGCCAAGGTAGAGGCAGTCGTAATTAAACAAACGGCTCAAGGTTATTACGGCTTTTTCCAATCGGCGGTTCCACCGTTTTTTGCCCACGCTATCCAGGGCCGCACGTCCCAGTTGTTCCTCGTAGGTTTGTCCTCTGCGGAAGGGATGATGCCCCATTTCCAAATTTGGCACCAATCGACCGTTGACAAACAGTGCAGACCCGAAGCCTGTCCCCAGGGTAATAACTAACTCCACGCCCTTGCCTGCAATAGCTCCCAGCCCTTGGATGTCGGCATCATTGGCCACGCGAACGGGCTTACCCAAATGGTCTGACAGTGCCGTTGCCAGGTTGAACCCAATCCAGCTTGAATCCAGATTTGCGGCAGTTTCAATCACTCCTTCCCGGACAACTCCCGGAAATCCCGCAGAAATTCGCTCAAAGGATTTATCTTCTGCCAAGCGATCGATCGCCGCCAAAATGGACTCTGGAGTTGAAGGAGTTGGGGTCGGTTCCCGATCGCGCTCAGACAAGGGGTTGCCCTCCAGGTCTAACACCATGACCTTGACTCCGCTACCGCCAATATCCACTGCCAGGGTGTGGCATTGCTGTACGTGGGGATGATTTGCCACCACCATTTCAATTCCTCTTCTTACGTCAATGTATGCCAAATATGCCAATGTACGCTGCAAGCTGTGCTGCGAAAGTGCAACACAATTAGTCAGTTGACCATTGTAGTGAGAATCCTACTGTAGTAAAAATCCTACAGAGATCTGATCGAGCAAAACTTGAAATTTTTGTTACGGATGGGGCAACGAATGCGTATTGCGTTTCGCAAAATTAAATTGCACAAAAGAAAAAAGGGGACGATCGCTAAATCGCCCCTAAAAACTGAATGATTTTTGGCAAAACTCAGCCTTAAACCTTAACCAAGAGCCTTCGCTTTCGCCACCACGTTTTCCACTGTGAAGCCAAATTTCTCCATACAAACGCCACCCGGAGCCGAAGCCCCAAAGCGATCGACCCCCAAAATATCACCCTCTGCACCAGCATACTTACACCAGCCAAAGGAAACGCCTGCCTCTACAACTAGCCGTTTCGTAACGGATTTCGGCAATACCGACTCTCGGTATGCAGCATCTTGAGCTTCAAACAGTTCCCAAGAAGGCATGGAAACCACCCGGACTTTCTTGCCTTCGCCCGTCAGTTGTTCAGCAGCTTGGACGCACAGATTCACCTCTGAGCCAGTTCCAATCAGGATCAGGTCTGGTGTCCCGTCGCAGTCAACCACTGCATAAGCCCCCTTCTCTACCCCCTCAATGGAAGAGCCAGCCAGGTTGGGCAAACCTTGACGGGAAAGAGCCAGCAGGGTAGGACGGTGTTGATTCGCGTTTTGAATGGCGACTTTGTAAGCCCCAGAGGTTTCTGTACCGTCTGCCGGACGAAGCACCGTCAGGTTGGGAATTGCCCGCAGGGAAGCGATCGTTTCAACGGGTTGGTGAGTTGGGCCATCTTCACCGAGGGCGATCGAGTCATGGGTCATCACCCAAATCACCCCAGCGCGGGAAAGAGCGGAAAGGCGAATTGCAGCCCGCATATAGTCGGTGAACACCAGAAAAGTGGCTCCGTAGGGAATCAGCCCAGATCCATGGAGGGCAATCCCGTTGCAGATGGCCCCCATGCCATGCTCTCGCACCCCAAATCGGATGTTCCGGTTCTGATACTGTCCAGGCTGGAAGTCCCCAAAGCCCTTTAGCTCGGTCAGGTTGGAGTGGGTCAAGTCGGCTGAACCGCCAATTAGCTCTGGCAGGACGGGGGCCAGGGCATTCAAACAATTCTCAGAATGCTTCCGGGAAGCCAGAGTTTTGTCTTCGGGCGTATAAGTTGGCAGTACTTTATCCCAGCCGTCTGGCAGTTTACCGCTCCACAACCGCTCTAATTCAGCCGCTTCAGCCGCATATTTTGTCTTATATTGCGCCCAAACTTCATTCCACTCTGCTTCCAGCCCAGCACCCCGCTCAACGGCTTTCCGCATATGTGCCAGCGCATCATCGGGAACCACAAACGGCTCAAACTCCCAACCCAAATTTTCGCGAGTCAGCTTGTTCTCATCAGCTCCCAACGGTGCTCCATGCACTCCCGCCGTGTTGTTCTTGTTCGGTGAGCCATAGCCAATCGTCGTGGTGACTTTGATCAGAGAAGGCTTGTCTGTCACTGCTTTAGCCGCTTCGATCGCCTTTGCAATCCCTTCTAGATCAGAATTACCGTCTTCAACGTGCTGAACATGCCACCCATAAGCCTCAAACCGCTTCGCCACATCCTCAGTAAAGGCTAAATCAGTGGAACCATCAATGGAAATGTGGTTGTCATCGTAGAGGGCGATCAGCTTACCTAACCCCAAATGTCCTGCCAGAGAGCAAGCCTCACCGGAAACGCCCTCCATGTTGCAACCATCACCCAGGATGACATAGGTGTAGTGATCCACTAAGGTCAGATCAGGCTTGTTAAACTTGGCAGCCAGATGAGCTTCTGCAATGGCTAGCCCAACTCCGTTACAAATCCCTTGACCCAGAGGCCCGGTTGTCACCTCAATTCCATCGGTTTCAAAGTTTTCAGGATGTCCGGGTGTGCGCGATTCCCATTGGCGGAACTGCTTGATGTCGTCGATCGTAACGCTGTCATAGCCTACCAAGTGCATCAAGGCATACTGCAACATACAGCCATGCCCGGCCGACAGGACAAACCGATCGCGGTTGAACCACTTTGGGTTTTTCGGATTAAACCGCATGAACTTGTCCCACAGGACAAACGCCATTGGCGCAGCCCCCATCGGCAGTCCGGGATGTCCCGACTTGGACTTTTCAACGGCATCGATCGCCAGAAAACGAATGGAATTGATACAAAGTTCTTCAAGAGAACGGGTTGTTGCAACAGCCATGACTTCCTCTACTCAACAACGGCTTGGCATTTGGATAGACAGATCCGGACAAAACGAAAATTGCAAAACGCAAATCAAAACAGTAGGTAACTATACCTAATGACTATTGTTTACAGTTTATAACTTAAACTGCCAATGATCTATCCCTATGACAATTAGAGCAGCTAGTTTATGTAAACGGGAGCAGTAAGCAAAGGTTACGGAACGTATTTTTTGAAGGCGAGCGTCACGTTATGCCCACCAAACCCAAACGAGTTGGAGAGGGCAGCATTTACCGTTTGCGATCGACTTTGGTTAGCGACATAATCCAAATCGCAGGCGGAATCCGGATTTTCCAAATTAATGGTTGGCGGGATTTGATCTTTGGCAACTGCCATCACCGTTGCAACGGCTTCAATACCGCCTGAGCCGCCCAACAAATGCCCCGTCATTGATTTGGTAGAGCTAATCGCCACTTTATAAGCCTGTTCACCCAAAGCAGATTTAATCGCGGCGGTTTCCGTCGAGTCGTTGGCTGGGGTGCTGGTGCCGTGGGCGTTGATATAGCTGATTTGAGCAGGAGATAATTCTGCATCCTTCAAGGCAAGCTGAATGGCTCTAGAGGCCCCTTCACCGCCCGGAACCGGAGAGGTAATGTGATAGGCATCGCAGGTCATCCCATAGCCAACAATCTCAGCGTAAATTTTGGCTCCTCGACTTAAAGCGTGTTCCAACTCTTCCAAAATCAGGATACCGGCACCTTCTCCCATCACAAAGCCATCGCGATCGCGGTCAAACGGTCGGCAGGCATGGGCGGGATCATCATTGCGGTTAGACAGGGCTTTACAGGCAGCAAACCCAGCCAGAGATAGGGGAGTCACTGCCGCCTCCGTGCCGCCACAAATCATCGCCTGAGCATAGCCCCGCTGCACCAACCGAAACGCATCCCCGATCGCATTAGAACCCGCCGCACAAGCAGTCACCGTACAGTTGTTGGGGCCCTTTGCTCCCAGATGGATGGCCGTCAAGCCAGCCGCCATGTTGGCAATCATCATCGGAACCATGAACGGGCTACAGCGATCGGGGCCACGAGTCAGGTAAACTTCCTGCTGGTCTTCCATCACCTTTAGACCACCAATGCCCGTGCCAATCACCACGCCAACCTGTTCAGCGTTGAGATCATTAATTGTAAAGTTGGCATCTGCGAGGGCCTGCTTGCTCGCTGAAACGGCGAACTGAGCGAAGCGATCCATCCGCTTTGCCTCTTTTCGATCCATATAGGCTTGCGGATCAAAGCCCTTCACTTCACCAGCAATGCGGCAATCGTGACGAGATGCATCAAACAGGGTAATCACATCAATACCATTGCGACCACTTAATAACCCTTGCCAGTATTCCGCCAGGGTATTCCCAATGGGCGTAATTGCACCTAGTCCTGTAACGACAACCCGCTTCAATTGAGAACCAAAACTTGTCATGACAGCAGTTTAAGGGGTTAACCACCCAGTACAACAGCTTAAAAAATAACGCTTGAATTGCTCAACCCTTGAATCGTCAACCGAGTTCAACTTGCAAGCCCAACCCGCCGAATCAATCGAACTAAACTGACCAACCAAGTTATCCGTAAAAGCGGGCAAGAGACAGACGATAAAGAGCTTTGGGCCCCAGGTTAGCGATCGAACTGACGCTGCAATCCTTCGCCCTCATTGAGCTACCGTCTACTTTATAATCTAGCCCCCAGCCCTAGCTCCTAGCGATAGGCATCTAGGCAGCCGCTTTGTCTTGAATGTAGTCTACGGCCGCTTGAACCGTTGCAATTCCCTCGGCAGCCTCATCAGGAATTTCAATGTCGAATTCTTCTTCTAAAGCCATCACAAGTTCAACGGTATCGAGGGAGTCAGCCCCTAAGTCGTTTGCAAAACTGGCTTCAGGTGTAACCTCAGCCGGATCAACACTAAGCTGATCCGCCACGATTTTCTTAACCTTGTCAAAAATCTCTTCCTTGCCCATATGACTCTTCTTGCCTAGATGCGAATTGCGATCTGAACGAATAATTGACCCAATCTTTCTCACCCACCACCCTGGACTAAAGCCACAAAGAATTAATCCAGAATCTGAGCAATCCGATCGGACATCTCTTCATCTTACGCTATAGGGAATCCTTCTCAAAATAGTAAATAATTACACATTTCTTGAAGGATTACAGCACAGTGGCTGCGATCGTTTGCTGCAAGAGTTTCGCTTTGCAGCAGCCTGCTTACTCCATCTCTGCCAGCTTAATCCGGGGATCAACGGCCTTCAAGGCCAAATCTGCCAGCAAATTTCCGATGATCAGCATCACAGCTCCAATCATCAGACTTGCCATCACGACGTAGAGGTCTTGAGCTTGAAAGGCCTGAAGGATCAGCCGGCCGAGGCCCGGCCAGTTAAAATAGGTTTCTGTAATAAACGCTCCCCCCAAAAGACTGGCAAATTCAAAGCCTAAGAGCGTAATCAAGGGGTTGACCGCATTACGCAAGGCATGGACATAAATCACTCGGTTCTCTGGAAGTCCTTTGGCGCGAGCGGTTTGGATATAGTCTTGCCGCAATACATCCAGTAATTCCCCCCGCATCAGGCGTTGTAGACCCGCGAAGCTGGTAATGCTAAGGGCTAAAGTGGGCAGAATCATATGCCAACCGATGTCCAGAATCTTGCCGATCGGAGTCATATCTGCATGATTGATACTGGTCATGCCTCCGACTGGAAACAAGGGGGTAGTGAGTTGAGCGAAAAACAGCAGAAGCAACCCTGTAATGAGGGTGGGAAAGCCCTGTCCGAGATAGCTCAGGAAACGAAGCACCCGATCGGCTAGCTTATTTTGATGTACCGCCCCAATAATGCCAAGGGGAATGGCAATCATCCACGTCACTAGCATCGAAGCGATCGACAACAGCACCGTTGCCCCCACCCGCTCCCAGAGCAGCGACGAAACCGGACGCTGATAGGCAAAGCTCACCCCAAAGTCTCCCTTAGTCACCACTTCCCTCAGCCACAAAAAGTATTGTTCAAGGGGAGGGCGATCGAGGCCAAACTGCTGCCGAAACTGATCGATCGTTTCCTGGGAAATTTGGGGATTTTCCAGATAAGTATCCAGATAATCCCCTGGAGCTAGCTGAATAATGAAAAAACACATCAGCGAGGCCAGCAGCAAGGTTGGAATGGCTTGGAGCAAGCGTTTTAGGGTGTATACAACCATTTCGCTGGACACAAAACCAGTTAACCGATCGCGGACGGTTTGAACCCTTTGTTGAAACGAAGCTGCTCTGGTGGTGGTCATGGTGTGAGGAGGGAGTGGGGAGTAGGGAATAGGGAGTAGGGAGTGGGGGATATCCTAACTCATTCTAATTTTTAATCGGAGAGGGCATCTGGCTCGTCCATTCTGCAAAGGGAATTCACAACACAAATTCACAACACAGAGGACTACATTCCTGCTCTCCAATCAATTGATGCTCTGAATCTCTGATTCTGATCCCTAGTACTGGACAAGGCTAATGACGGGAACGTCTTCCGGTAAGTTCTTCCGACCTTCCAGGAAGGTTAGCTCGATAATAAACCCAAAACCCACTAGTTCGCAGCCTGTTTGCTCCACAAGTTTGGCGGTAGCTGCTGCGGTGCCACCCGTTGCAATCACATCATCCACAACTAGAACTCGGCAGGCCGGATGAAAGGCATCCTGGTGCATTTCCAGGCGATCGGTGCCATATTCCAACTGATATTCAACTGAATGAACCGCAGCAGGCAACTTGCCAGGTTTGCGAGCTGGCACAAATCCAGCATCCAACTTGCACGCTAAAGGAGTGCCAAACATAAAGCCTCTTGACTCGATCCCCACAACATAATCAACCGAGAGCGGTGCCACTTTTTCATACATGGCATCGATCGTGTAACGCAGTCCCTCTGGGTTGCGAAGCAGCGTAGTGATATCCCGAAACATAATGCCTGGTTTGGGGAAGTCAGGAATATCCCGAATCAGAGACTTTAGATCCATGGTGAAATAAAAAATTTGGGTTGAAAAAACAAAGTCGTAGCGATCGTACCAGACCAGGGAAAGGACAAGGGAACGATGCAAAGTTTCTCAGTTTCAGAAAAAGTTCAGAGGAAGTAAAGATGTAAGATTTCTGATTCTTAAGGGCGAGCAGAGGCAAAAATCTTTACGTCCATATCGAATGAGGCTCCTCACTCTTTGATGCGGGAAAAGTTATCAAACCAGCCGCGCCGTTTGAAGTAAAAGATTAGGGAAATGGCGATCGTCAGCATCACGCCCCAACAGATCCAATAGGCGTAGGGAAAATTCAATTCGGGCATATTGCCGATAATCTCGGGATCAAAGTTCATGCCGTAAACCCCAGCGATAAAGGTCAGCGGAATGAAAATGGTAGAGATAATAGTCAGCACTTTCATGATTTCGTTCATTTTGTTGCTGATGGAAGATAAATACACATCCATCAAACTGGATGCTAACTCCCGGTAGGTTTCTAGGATGTCTAGAATCTGGACAATATGGTCGTAACAGTCCCGCAAATACACCCGCACTTCATCACTGATTAGCGCGTTTCCATCCCGAATCAGCGAATTGATGGCATCTCGCTGGGGCCAAACCGCCCGCCGCAGGGTGAGGAGTTGCCGCTTAATTTCATGAATCCGCTCTAAGGTTTGACGCGATGGATTGGCGACGACCTCATCTTCCAACTCTTCCAGTTGTTCACCATACATTTCCAGTACAGGAAAAAATCCATCAACGATCGCATCTAACAGGGCATAGGTCAGGTAGTCTACGCCATGCTTACGAATGTTGCCCTTACTCGTGCGGATGCGTTCCCGCACTGGGCCAAAACAGTCATAGTGAGGTTCTTCCTGCACTGTCAGCAGGTAATTCTCTCCTAAAATAAAGCTGACCTGCTCACTGAGAAATCGCGTACCATCCTCGCGAAGCGTTACCATTCTCAGAATCAGCAATAAATGTTCATCATATTCTTCAACCTTAGGCCGTTGGGGCACATTGACAATATCTTCCAGGACAAGCGGATGTAGCTTAAACACATTGCCCAATCGCCGCAAAATATTCTCTGATCCCAAACCTTGCACATCAATCCAGGAAACTGATGACGACTTAAGATGAGGAGCGCAATCTTCTGGAGCCTGAATTTTGACTCGGTTTGCCTGATTTGGGTCATAATCAATCAGAAAAATAACGGGGTGAGAAGCATCTTCTTCAATGGTCAGCGTTCCAGGCATACTGCCCGGTTCATCGTAAAAGTAATCTACGTAGCTGTCTCCATCGTCGTCAGTGGCATTGAGTGCCTCAACTAAGTGAGCATGATGCTGGGGGTTCAGACGTTCAGCGCGATCGGTTTTAGAAAGAAAACGTTTAGTCGTCATGGTAAGAAGCTCAGAAGGCGATCGGATTGATGAAATTATTCACCACTCTTTAATCACCAATCTATCGTTATCAGCACTTTCTATGATTCTGTTTCCCCGTTCCCCCGTTCAGACGTAAACTTTCGCGGCTCGTAACCATCCCCCCTCCCCACTTCCTCAATGTTTTTGATCCCTCGGCATCATATAGTGGAATTGCTGCAAGTTCTTAAATCATTGTGAAAGCCATCACCCTGCTCGGCTCTACAGGTTCTATCGGAACACAAACCCTGGATATTGTGGAGCAGTACCCCGACCAATTTCAAATTGTGGGCTTGGCGGCGCGAAGTAATGTTGAGCTTTTAGCACAGCAAATTCGCCAATTCCGTCCTCAAATTGCTGCGATTTGTGACTCTGCTCAATTACCCCGCCTGCAAGAAGCCCTAGCAGACCTGTCTCCCCAACCGCTACTTTTAGCAGGAGAGGAAGGCGTTGTTGAGGTGGCTCGTTATGGCAACTCAGAAGCCGTTGTGACAGGCATTGTGGGGTGTGCCGGTTTACTTCCAACGATCGCCGCTATTGAGGCCGGTAAAGACATCGCCCTAGCAAACAAGGAAACGCTGATTGCAGGCGGGCCGGTTGTGTTGCCGCTCGTCCAACGGCACGGTGTAAAATTATTGCCTGCCGATTCTGAACACTCGGCAATTTTTCAATGTTTACAGGGCATACCTGAGGGCGGATTGCGACGGATTTTGCTGACTGCATCAGGCGGGGCCTTTCGCGATCGTCCAGTAGAAGATTTAGCAAACGTGACGGTTGCCGATGCCTTAAAGCACCCAAACTGGTCGATGGGGCAAAAAATCACGATCGACTCTGCCACGCTTATGAATAAAGGGCTAGAAGTCATTGAAGCCCACTTTTTGTTTGGCATGGACTACGACCACATTGACATCGTAATTCATCCCCAAAGCATCATTCATTCTCTAATTGAACTACAGGACACTTCTGTCTTGGCGCAGCTAGGCTGGGCAGATATGCGATTACCCTTGCTGTATGCTCTATCTTACCCAGAACGAATTTGCACCAACTGGGAGCCGCTTGACCTTGTTAAAGCAGGGAACCTCACATTCCGCGCACCTGACCACCAAAAATATCCCTGTATGCAATTAGCCTACGCAGCAGGAAGAGCCGGAGGAACCATGCCAGCCGTCCTCAATGCGGCCAATGAGCAGTCCGTGGCACTATTTCTCAGCGAAAAGGTACATTTTTTGGACATTCCTCGGTTAATTGAAACCGTGTGCGACCAACACCATCCTCATAACCGCTCGGAGCCAACCCTAGAAGACATTCTGGAAGCTGATCGCTGGGCAAGACAGGCAGTTTTGACGGCCGCAGGACAACTTCCCGCCGCAAATGTATCAAACAACTCTATTTCTTCTGCTTCCGTTGCCTGATGTTGCCTGATATAGAGGATTATTTTCAGAATAGACAATAATAGAGGACATAATAGTAAGGGACAGCATGGAAGTCAGGAATTTGATTCTGACGATCGCTAGGTTGTGTCGTTCTGTCGTGTCCTCTTGCCGTCTTATCTCTGTTGCAAATTCCTTCCTAATCCTTCCCCCATTACAAATTCCTCTCTCCGCATTTTAGTCATCGCCATATCGTTGTTACAGACTACTTCGATAGAAGGAGAGTAGAATGCATAAGTCTGGGTTCCCTCGGATGAGCGTCTTAAGCTAAAGAGCGTCTTAAGAGCATGCTGCGATAGTGCCTTGGTTGGGGAGTTTTAGTTTACGGGTATAAGATTAGGATCAAGTGGAGCAAAACTAGCAAACGATCGTCGTTAAGATCACTTAACACCAAGCTTCAGGGTAAATAAAAGCAAGCTCCTGCTTTGGGAGAGGTATCTACAACTTTGCATCTACTACGTGACTGAACAGGCCAACGGCTGAACAAGGAATGGCTGGATCAGCCAGGATGTTCTAGATAGCACCTGTAATAGTCTTCATGAGTTGAATCGTGACTGCACTATGGTAATACCACATCAACTATGAGTCGTTCTCTTCCCCAGATCAACTCAAATAGTCCTCTGGGCGGGCGTTACAAAGTCATCAACCAGTTAGGTGTTGGCGGGTTCGGGCGAACCTACCTCGCTGAAGATTTGCATTTGCCTGGGCATCCTCAGTGTGTGGTGAAGCAGTTGAAGCCTCAGTTCCGCAGTGATGACACCCTTCAGATGGCAAGGCGTTGCTTTAACACAGAAGCACAAGTTCTTTATCAGCTAGGCAGTCATAACCAAATTCCTCGATTGCTTGCCCACTTTGAAGATAATCAAGAATTTTATCTGGCTCAGGAATTTGTTGAAGGAGTTTCTTTAACCAAAGAATTGGTCGATGGAAAACCCTGGTCAGAAGCGCAGGTCGTTGCACTGCTCAAGGATATTCTTGATGTCCTCACTTTCGTCCACGAACAGCAGGTCATTCACCGGGATCTCAAACCTTCAAACCTGATTCGTCGGCGATCGGATGGCAAGGTGGTTCTCATTGATTTTGGGGCGGTGAAGCAGGTTAGCTCTCAGAATTACGATACGGACACAGGGCTGTCCAACCTAACGATTTCTATTGGCACCCAAGGCTATATGCCGAACGAGCAACTGGCAGGCAAGCCCCGCTTTAGCAGCGATATTTATGCGGTGGGGGTGCTTGGCATTCAAGCGTTGACCGGAATTCATCCAAAATACCTGGGGGATGATGAGAAGGGTGAAATTTCCTGGCATCACCGTGCTCCACAGGCCAGTTCTGAGCTACGGGAAATTCTCGATCGCATGGTGCGATATGATTTCCGCGATCGCTATCCCAGCGCAATTGAAGCATTATCAGCGTTAGAGGGACTCGTTTCTGTTTCCGATGAAGTTCCTCCTGCCTTTCGCCCTCTACCAAAGGCGATCGAAGCTTCCAGCCCGCGATTTGGCAAAGCAGGGGGGATTGAACCCGATGTGACTGCTCCCCATTTTCCTTTTGAGGATGAATTTAGCGCAGTTGACCTGACGCTTGCCAGTGAAGAAAACGGAGCCACTGCCATTTGGGATCAGGCTGAATCCCAGCGATCGACTTTGACCTTACAGAACTTTCCCAGTGGGCTAATGGGAAACACCGACGGAACAACGAGCAATGGCAGCTTTGGGAATCACGTTGGCAATGGCAACTCCAGCAACAATCACACCCAAACTCAGGACACCCACACGAGCCATTCCTTTACCACTCACCTATCCCATACAGGGCTAACTCAGGCTGTAGGGGGTTCTCGCCCCTCTGAGGAGCCGCGTTCTGCTTTAAAGACGCTTCAACCCCAGCGATCGCGATTTCAACTCTTGCTCAAGTTTTTGTCTGTTGTGGGCATTGTCACCACCGCAGTAGTCGCTTCCTTGGCAGTGCAGACCCTTGTGCCACTGTGGGGAAATCAACCAAATGGGGATGGAGAGGCCGATTCTACGTCTCAACCTGCCAACGAGCCTCCCTCCCTGGAATCCACAGACTTTGCTGCGGTTTTGGACTACGCCAATCAAATGATGGGTAAAAAGCAGTATGAAACGGCCCTCGAATATTACAACCGCGCAATTACCCTAAAATCCGACGCGGCAGAGGCCTATGCCGGACGATGTGAAGCGTTAAACCAACTGCAACGCCCAGAACCCGCAATGGTGGCTTGCAACGATGCGCTAGCCTATGATCCCAATTCGATCGAAGCTCTTTGGAGTAGAGGCAATGCTCTAATGCTACAAAACCGCACCTACGAAGCCCTGCGGACGTATGAAGATGTCACCTACTATCAACCGGATTTTTCCCGTGGATGGGTGAAAAGAGGAGTGGCCCTCCAAGAGTTGGGGCGATCGGCGGAAGCAATTTATGCCCTTGATCAAGGAATTACCCTAAACCGCGATTCAGCAGAGGCATGGCAAACAAAAGGTTCTGCATTGCTAACCCTCCAACGCTATGAAGAAGCCGTTGTGGCCCTAGACAAGGCTCTGCAACTTGATCCCAACAACTCAGAGACGATCGACCTGCGAGAACAGGCAATTAATCGAGTCAGAAGATAACAAAAATTTTCTAGAAGGCTGAACCATAACCCTGTTTCTAGACCCTGAAATTAGAGCCTGCCATTTCAACGTATCTGTGCAGACATCATCCTGATGTTGGGCACGCTAAAGAGCAAATAAAAAAAAGACATGAGGTTTATGGAACCCTCGATGATGACAAGTGGGCTGCAAACAATTTATGACTTGGCAGGGTTGAAACTAGGTGGGTTCAATTTTCTGGAACCGCAGTTTCTACCACCGCAGTTCATGGCAGCAACTCGTTACTCCAGAGAAGTGATTACGAATTGGCAGCCCCGCTTTGTTTTGCTCAGAGACATCCTGATTGTGGTTTGGGGGATCAATCTTATTAACTGGGTGCTGTTGGGCGGCGCACTCCGGCAGTTATGCGTTCCTCGACGAACGATCGGCCTAATTTCTGTTCCAATTACGCCCCTGGTTCATGATGATCCCGACCATCTGTTTGGCAATTCGCTTTACTTCTTCATTTTCGGCTGGCTGATTTTGCTACGCGGCATCCCAGATTTTTTAATCATTACGCTGGTAATCGCTTTAGTAGACAGTTTAGGAACCTGGATATTTGCCGAACCCCGCCCAAATTTTGGTGCAAGCGGCATTGTGTATGGGTATTTTAGTTTCTTGCTGTTCAGCAGTTTTTTCGATCGCGATATCATCTCTTTGCTGCTGGCGATCGTTGTCATTCTGCTTGATTGGGCAATGCTTCGCCGACTGTTTGTTAACAGTCCTAATACCTCCCTGGAAGGGCACATGTTTGGCTTTTTTGGCGGAATCCTGGCAATTTTTCTACTTCCCACCCTCAGGGCCGCCCTCATTTCATAAGCCTAAAACCATTACAGACACAAAATTTCACATCTTTATTTCACTCCCAAT
>PVWD01000414.1 GCA_003003615.1 filamentous cyanobacterium CCP2
AACCGTCGTTGGATTTGGAGGTTAAAGGCTTACCTGCTCTGCCTTCTGTCCTACTTTGATTTCATCGAACTGACGTTCACTTAAAAAATCAGGGCAAAGGGGCAAAAATCGACGGCGTTACTCTGGTTGGAGGGCATCCTATCGAGCTTGGGGAATCTAGGCGGCATCCGGCGATCGTTCTGCTCCGTTTGGCAACTTGAACCCGGTAGAAGAGTCAAACACAACACCCAGTTTTGCCTGCCGATTTCAAAGCCCCAACTCCAGGTTAATTTCAGCATTTTGCTTCCCGGTTTCTCCGCCTGTGGGTGACATGATGATGAGTGTTCCAGTGGGCGATCGTTCCAGTTTCAAATCGGGGTTATCCTGACACAGTTGGTAGAACTGCTCGTCGTCAGTCAGTTGAACGATCGAATTTAGCTTCAAGGTCAGTGCTGACATCGGTTTTGCCTTTGCGCATTGATTAGCATAAAAGTTTTTTGGTTCCAGAACGAAGGGAGCGAGATCATTTTTCACAGTGTCCCAAACTACATCTTCATCTACGTTTAAGTAGCCATGAATGACCTTGCTTCTTATGCCAACGGTTGATTCTTCTTCCATCTCTTCAAGACATAATTTTTGGCATTCTTCAATCGTAGGTCAAACGTTTTCCGGGCTGCGATCGTAAGTCGCGAATCAGTGCTTGGTAGGTATGCCAACTCACGCCTTGTAAAACGACTTGATTACGAGGTGGAAGTAATGCAGTCACCATAGTAGCTATTATGACTATTCTCAATGATCTGCATAACGGTTCACTTGAGCAGTGGCAAATAATCTCGGACTCAGTACCAGTAATTTTCTTTCGGCAATCTGTTCTAAGCGAATCGTTAAACCATAGACTAGATAACTATGTCCTCACCATCAAACATCATGATTCAATACGGATTTCAGGAGCTTCACTGCTAATGAAGTGAAATGGGTAGTGAGTAAGATATTTATTTTTATTCTCCAACATCTGGCGACGTTTTATAACGTCTTCAAGTATTGAAATCGTTTCAATAGTTTTTGATTCGTTGATTGCAATTGCTCTAAGTCCATCAACATAACCTGTAGCTTCTTTATATTGCTTTAACGGATTCCGAATCTGTTCTTCCCATGCTGACAGATCAGAGTTTAAAAGTTCTCTTATTTTCAGATGAATTTTGCCAATTGATCTTAAATACTGACGAATTAAAGGAGTTAGTTCGACCGATTCACCTAAACTCTGAAGCTCAGTTAAAACCTTTTTCTTGAATTTTCCATCTTTACTAAGAGTGTTGATGTCAATGCTTAGCTTAATAGTATGCTTCCATAATTCATTTGATCCTGTCCCTACTAGTTGCATTTTGTTATTTAAAATACGAACTGGCAACTCACGATGTTGAACATAATTACGCATTGCTTCCATTGTGCGGTATCCAGGATAATCTGAGTCATACTCCTGGGATGCTTGTTTTTTAAAAATTTTCTCTTGCTCGGAGTCATTTCCATATATTGAACAGATATTATGAGAGGTTTGATCTATATACAGACGACAAGTTGTAAGGAGATTTACTATCCTCCGGTTCATTGAATGGACTCCCCCAATGCCTGAAGTCCAGTTTTCAACCCCAAACAGCATACGATTGAGAGAGCAGTTGAATAATTCTTTTTCAAACTCAGCATAGTTCTCAACGACAAGATTAAGTTTTTCCTCAATAGATAAAATCTCGAAAAAATGGGTTGTTGCCGTCCTTAGAAGAGCAAAATCTTTATTTGAAATCTCTACTCGATAATCCTTAAGTCCTACGATTGCATACTGTGTCAAAGCGCAATTCCTTCATCAATAAACACTACCGAAATGCTAACTAGGAGAAACCACCTTTCCTTGCTTCATCTCCGCATAAGCCGCGTATACTCCCTGGACGTTGTACCAATTGAGGAAAATTCGGGCGATTTCCAGGGCGAGTTGCGGTTTGCCCCGATCGATCAGCCATTGCAGAAAAGGAGCCATTGTGCGTTCGTTTAGCAATCCGCCGAAAGAGAGTACACCCCACAAAACGCGATGAATCCAGGTCATTTGAATCATCATTCGCACATTCCAGGTAGGATGCTTCTGGTAAAACAACACCCCCATCCGTCCCCGCTGAATTTCCTTGTCAATCAGGCTATCAATCTGAGCGAGCGAAAAAGGGGGATGCCAATGATAACCCACTGCCTCCGGGCATTTAATTAACCTCAAACCCAACTGTTTCAGCCGCACCCCCAATTCCAGATCCTCCCAGCCATAAAGCTGAAAGCGCGTATCAAACAGTCCGGCTTCCTCCAGCCATTTGCGATCGATCGCCACATTTCCCGTTGCAAAGTAGGCGGCTGAAAAATCAGTGAGCTTATACGGCTCAGACGTGGGTTGCTCAAAATTGCAGGTGTTAATTACACTACCGTAGGTGAAGAGGCGATCGTTTCCCAGTTGGGTTTTCCCTTGCGTCAGGGCATCGGCATGGGCTTGCAGAAACGATTCCGTCACCACCAGATCGCTGTCAATAAAAATAATCGTGTCACCCTTGGCGCATTCCACCCCCAAATTCCGAGCCGCCGCTGGCCCCAGATGGTTTTGCTCAAACAGGCGGACATGGGGAAACTCGGCATGGGACTCCTTCAGCCAACGCACCGTTTCATCCGTTGAGCCATCATCCACCACCACCACCTCATACCCTTCAACCGGAGTATCAGACCTTAACCGCTGGTGTTCCAATGCCCGCAGGCATTTTTCTAAAATTGGCTGACGATTGTAAGTCGGAATAACAACGCTAAAAAACACGGGCTTCTGCGATCGAAATGGCTTTTATAGCCTACCAAGATTTTTAAGTTAAGAATTTAATCGGGTAATTCGTGGCGCAGGCATCTTGCCTGTCAGTGGGATGATCGCTGATCGCAATGACTGAATTTAATTTTTAGCTTTCATTTAAAGAGGGTTAGAAAGGATCACAAAACCGATCGCCAGATTCGCTCCAGCAGTTCATAAAACGGTTGCCAATTGTCTTCCTCGGTAATGGGTTCCCAGATTGCCTCAATTTCAGGACGCAGGATTACCGTTGTCGGGTTGTGTTGAGCTAACCGTTTCTCGATCGCCGCGATTTCCTCAATGGGCAAACTGTTCAGCACTTGATGATAAAATTGCCGCCATTGCTGAAAAAGGTTATCCACCGCATCGGTTTTTTCAGGAGGTGCTTCATTGGCAACTTGATTAAAAATCAGGTTTGGATCATCTCGCCAACTGCGATCGAACTGTTGCCGCAGTGCCATAAAGAAATCGTGATAGCCAACCTTGGTTTCCCAGAGTAGCTGAAGGGTGCGGCGCAAAAGCTCATCGGCCACGTCGATCGGCACTTGATCCAGCCCAACTTCAAAGCCCAGCTTGCGGAGCATTCGTTCTCGGTAAACCGTTTGAAAGTGGCGATCGAACTCTGCAAGGGCGGATTCCATTTCAAAGGGATCAATTAACCCTTTGAGGGGGGCTTGCAGCATTTGCAAATTCCACTGGCAGGCAACGGGCTGGTTGGCATAGGCATATCGCCCGGAGTAGTCAAAGTAGGCTGCTGTAAATTTTGGATCATATTGATCCATGAAGGCGTAGGGGCCATAGTCAAAACTTTCCCCCGTAATGGACATATTATCGGTATTGAGAACGGCATGGCAAAAGCCAACCGACATCCACTGAGCGGCTAAACTGGCAGTACGCTGGACGAGTTCACGGTAAAACTGAAGGTAAGCTTCTTCCTGGTTGACCAAGTGCGGATAGTAATATTCCAGGACGTGATCCAGCAGCTTTTGAATTAGGTCTTTCCGATTAATGTAGTGCAATCGCTCAAATGTACCAAAGCGAATATGCGATCGAGAAAAGCGCACCATCACAGACGATCGGGTGGGGGAAGGTTCATCTCCTCGCCATAGTCCTTCGCCCGTTTCAATTAAGCTGAGACAGCGTGAAGTCCGCACTCCCAACCGATGCAGCATTTCTGCCGCCAACACTTCCCGCACTCCCCCCTTCAGGGTTAATCGCCCATCCCCTCCCCTGGAATAGGGCGTTCTCCCCGATCCTTTCGTGCCAAAGTCGTATAATTCGCCATCAATGCCGCGCACCTGCCCGTATAAAAAGCCGCGCCCATCGCCCAAAAAGGGATTATATTCCCCAAACTAATACCCGTGATAGCGCATTGCCAATAGGGGTTGCCGCTCTTGAAAGTGCCCAAACGCCACAACGAAATCGGCATCTGTCACCGCTTGTGGATCAAGGCCGATCGTTTGCAACACCTCATCATTGCGAAACCGCAGCATATGGCGTGGAAACTCTGCCGCCGCAACCACATCATAATAATCATCGCCTAACTTCTCAAAGGCAGGCTCGTAGGCAAGGGCAAGGAAAGGGTTTGGCGAATTCAGGCGATCGGTTGACGGTGAAACCATGA
>PVWD01000111.1 GCA_003003615.1 filamentous cyanobacterium CCP2
GCTTTGGTGGGCAATAATAAAGTCGTAATCCAAACAATAAATACTAAAAGGGCAACGGCGACGGTGGTAATGGCCCAATCTGGTAGTTTGTTCCAACCTTCTGGTAAAACCGCCCGAATCCGAGGTAACAGCAGTTTCCAACCTTCTCGAATCCATTTCGCCACAATCAGCAGGAGCCGCCAAAGGCTTCGTCCAATTCCTACCACCACCGGAGTAAGGGCCAGGATAACTGCCCAAATTTGCTTAAAAATTTGCCCGATCGCAGAGGTGCTGCCAGTTGGAGCTTTGTCACTCTTTGCCGAAGGGGTTTTGTCACTTCTTGCCGCAGATGCCGCAGGTGATGGCTCCTTCGATGCGTTAGATGATTCACCGGATGATGAATGCTGGGTTGCATCGGTCATCGCCACTGATTCGATCGGCTCACCGGCTGGAGTGGGGGCACCTGCGGGTGGATTTGCCATTTCCTTAGCTTGAGGTGCTGAAGGGAGATCGGATATGCCTTCTAGAGGAGAAGACGGCTCGATCGCTTGCGGTACTGGGTCGATCGCTTCACTCACAGCAGCCTCTTCAGTCAGGGGCAGGTTTGGAGAAGCTTCCGGTGTGGATGCGTCTGGCGTGGAGGAAGCGTTGGTGGGTTGAGAGTCTGTGGGTTGATCAGAAGAATTGGGTTCCAATGGTTTGGCTGGGTCTTGTGTCATGAGTCATTCCCAAACGCAGCAACTCGGCTAAACAATACTTTTTACCTGCTTAAGTGCAAATAACGGCAAAAACGGTAGATATGGTAAGTAGTGATTCCCGAAGCGATTTCTAAATCCCCGATCGGTATATTTCTACTCCCATCTTGCCCTGTGATTTGAGTCAATGGAGGTTAAGAAATCCATCGGCATCCATTCGCTACCCTGGATACATCCCACATTTCCTCCTTCCTAACCACTTTAAGTCCTGGCAACGTACATCTCCCTCAATTTGGTGAAGACTATGGCAGTCACAATTCAGCAACTCATACGCTACAAGAAAGAAGGCCGATCGATCGTGGCTTTGACTGCCTGGGATTACCTCCTGGCTCAGGCATTAGACCAAGCCGGGGTAGATTTGATCTTGGTTGGTGATTCCTTGGCAATGGTTGCACTAGGCTATGAAACGACACTCCCCCTTACCTTAGACGAAATCTTGCACCATGCCAAAGCGGTGCGTCGAGGGGTAAAACAAGCTCTTCTGGTGGTGGATTTACCTTTTTTAAGCTACCAGGAAAGCCCCGTGCAGGCATTACGATCGGCCGGCCGAGTGCTGAAGGAAACAGGGGCCCAAGCAGTCAAGCTGGAGGGCGGCTATCCAGCAATGGCGGAGACGGTTGCCCGTTTGGTGCAGACTGGGATTCCGGTGATGGGGCATGTGGGGCTAACTCCCCAATCGGTGCATCAATTTGGCGGCTATCGCAAGCAGGGTAAAACGCCGGAAGCAGGCGATCGTATCCTAGACGAAGCCATTGCCCTGGAAAAAGCTGGAGCCTTTGCCATCGTCTTAGAACATATTCCAGCCGACCTTTCACTTCACATTACTGAAAAGTTAACGATTCCTACGATCGGCATTGGGGCGGGAGCACACTGTGACGGGCAAGTTTTGGTGACATCTGACCTGCTGGGACTGTCTTCCTGGAGTCCACCTTTTGCAAAGGCCTACGCCAACCTGCGCGAAGCCACGATTCAAGCAGTGGAGTCCTTTCGCAATGAAGTCAGAGGCAAAACATTTCCCGAATAAGGTACTGACGCAATGAACCTTTTCTACCCGCCCTATTCGTCCGCACCCAATATCTCCGATGAGATTGAATCCATATCTTGGAGATCTGCTTCCTCATCCTGGAAATGAACCGATCGCGTCACAAACGGTAAATAGGCTCCTCGTAAGCCGCGACGGATGCGTTCTGGCGTGTCTGGAAAAATGACGAAGAGAGGGCGGGTTTCATCGGCTCCCTCGCTCAAAATATGCTGATAGCGTTTCGGCATTAGCCATTCATAACCTTTGTCCAACAAAATTTGGGTTTGCCGCCACCGTCCCAGAAAATGGGAAAAATCTTCTTCGGGCTGATGGATAAACACAAAAATTTCAACGCCAGTTTTAATTTTCCATTCTGGATCGCACATCAGGACGGCAATATCGCAGGGCAGACGAACTACCTCACCTGACGCAATTTTTGGATTTGTACCCGTTGCATCGGTGCTTGAAACGCTGAATGCCGAAGGAGAAACTGACCCCCGAATGCGAATCAGCGGCAAGGGAATGGTAATAAGGCTTTCATTGGGGCGACGCATACTTGGAATCATCTCCAAATAAGGACGGTACTGCTTCAGTAAGGCGATCGCCCCTGCCTGATCACTACAGTCCGCCAGCACCTCTTCATAATGGATTTGCTGAATCGCCATGTCGTCAGAGTATCGTCACTCAGAGTATCGTCACCCGTTCTACTTCACCGCGTCCATAATACTGAAGATCGGAAGATACATGGCAACCAGGATTGAACCTACCATTCCCCCTAACACAACGATCATGATGGGTTCCATAATGCTGGTCAGAGCTTTTACAGCTTGTTCCACCTCATCTTCGTAAAAGTCGGCGACTTTCATCAACATGGTGTCAATTTCACCCGTTTCCTCACCAATGCTGATCATCTGAATCGCCATTAGCGGAAACACCTGCTCTCGCTGTAGGGCAAGGCTAATCATACCGCCGGTTTGCACTTCCTTTCGGGCTTCGTCCACCGCATTGGCAATCACCTGGTTTCCTGCCGTATCTCGCACAATTTCCAGAGCCGTCAGAATGGGTACACCCGATCGAGACAGAGCCCCAAAGGTGCGGCAGAAGCGGGCTGTTGCGGTTTTCTGTACCAGATCGCCAAACAGAGGCATTTTCAGGAAAAGCCCATCCATCGTGACACGCCCACTTTTGGTTTTGTAATACTGCCGATAGGCAAAAATCGCAACGATAATTGAGACAATCAAAATGCCCATCATCACTGGGTTTCTCAGAAAGCGGCTAATGCCCATCATGAACTCTGTGAAGGGCGGTAGCTGGGCATCTAAGTCTTCAAAAATTTCGGCAAAAATGGGCAGCAGGAAGATGGTCATGCCCAAAAATACGGAGACTGCAATAAATCCAACTGCGATCGGGTAAGTCATAGCAGACTTAATCTGGTTTTGCAGCCGAGCCACGTCTTCCAACAGTTTTGCCAGACGGTTCATTACCTCATCCAGCACACCTCCCACCTCGCCTGCCTGCACCATGCTGACATACAGCCCATCAAAACAGTGAGGATGCTTCCGCATCGCATCGGAAAGGTTTGTGCCTTGCTGCACATCGCCACTAATTTCTTGCAAAGACTTCTTCAGCTTGGGGTTAGAACACTGGTCGGATAGGATTCCCAAACTGCGAACCAATGCCACACCCGCATTAATCATTACGGCAAACTGACGGGAAAAGACGGCTTTATCCTTTACCGTCACACTGGCCATTGCACTCTGAATGTCTTTTAAGTCAGTGGTTTTGAGGGTTTCCAGCAGGCTCCGCTCTTCCTTTAGGTCTTGCACAAACAAGCCCCGCTCTCTCAAGCTGGTGCGGGCATCGGAGGGAGATCCGGCTGTAATTTTTTCCCGACGCAGGTTTCCCTTGGTGTCTCTGGCTCGAACAAGATAGGTAGGCATAGTCAGAATCTCTTAAACGAGGAGCGTTCAGTTGGGCAGTATCGCGATCGTGGAGCAGTACCGAAGCAATCTTTAGAATATCTAAAAGCGATCGAGGAAGGAATAGTGCAAAACAAAACGATTTTCTTAAATTCACCAGAACGGGGGTAAGGGCGCATTCAAACGCCCTACCTTCTGGGAGTTCAGCTATCTGGCAGCCGCTCCCGCCCTAGCAGTTTGGGCCGTAGGGTTAACACCACCAATTAAGCGTTGTAATTCATCAGCCTTCGAGGTTTTGGACATTGCCGCCTCAAAGGAAATCGTTCCCGCCTTGTAAAGGTCAGCCAATACTTTCTCCAGTGTTTGCATTCCCTGTTTGCCGCCCGTCTGAATCATGGAGTAAATTTGCGCTGTTTTTCCTTCCCGAATCAAGTTAGAAATCGCTGGTGTCACCACCATGATTTCCTGCGCCATGACTCGGCCAAACTCACCGGGCTTCGGGTTCTTCCGTGTCACCAGCGTTTGGCTGAATACGGCCACCAGCGAGTTGGAAAGCTGGACTCGTACTTGGGTTTGGCGATCGGCAGGAAACACGTCGATCATCCGGTCAACCGTTTGGGCAGCCGAACTTGTGTGCAACGTACCAAAAACTAAGTGACCTGTTTCTGCGGCCGAAATTGCCAGCGAAATCGTTTCCAAGTCCCGCATTTCCCCCACCAGGATAATGTCTGGGTCTTCCCGGAGGGCAGCTCTTAGGGCGTTGGCAAAGCTCTTGGTGTCTTCGCTCAGTTGACGTTGGTGAATCAGACTTTTGATCGGTTCATAGACAAATTCGATCGGGTCTTCAACAGTCAGAATGTGTTCAGCCCTGGTGCGATTGATTAAATCAATCATGGCGGCCAGCGTTGTTGTTTTCCCAGAACCCGTTGGCCCTGTAACGAGAATTAACCCCCTGGGCTTCTCCGACATTTCCCGCACCACGTCAGGCAAACCCAGCTTTTCAAAGTTGGGAATTTTGGAACTGAGGGCCCGTAGACAGGCGGCATAGGTTCCCCGCTCTTTGTAAACGTTCACCCGAAAGCGAGCTAACCCTTTCACGCCGTAAGAGCAGTCTAGTTCCCAGTTTTGCTCCAGATTTTTGCGCTGAGTATTGTTCAGCATACTGAAGATCAGCCGTTGGCACTGTTCTGCTGTCATCGGTTCATCACCGATCGGGGTGAGTTTGCCGTTGATCCGAAAGTAGGGAGGAAGTCCTGCCGACAGGTGCAAATCTGAGCCACCCATTTCGATCAGCTGTTCCATCAAGTCTTCGATCATCAACTCCATGTTGTCTGTCTCCCTTAAGTGGTGATCAAGCGATTTTAGGTTTTGAATTTGATTTAGGACGGTTTTAATCCACAATCGCGAGTTTAAAATCTAAAATTTTTAGTCCTGATAGCGAGGAGTCGTACAGTAGGGGCAATCAAGCCATTCCTGCTTCAATGCGGCTCCGCAACAGCGGCAGGTGAGGGAAGCTTTCCGCTTAGCTTTAAGTTCGGCTTCGACACCAGAGTCAGTTAGCGTCACCCGTTCCACCTCTTCCAGGGTGGTTGCTCCCTGGCGTACCAAGTTAAGGCTGTAGGCCAAAAGGGTTTTCATACCCTCTTCAACGGCCGCTTCCTTAATTCGCTCGGTGGGTGCCCCTTCTGTAATGAGGGCCTGAATCGGTTCAGTGACCCGCATGACTTCGTAGACCCCGCAGCGTCCCTTATAGCCAATTCCTTTGCAGGTGGGACATAGCGTATCGACTTCTCGGGCGTGGTTCACTTCCTCAGCACTGAGCGTATTGGCTTTGTAAAAGACGACATCTGATTCGCCAGAGGCAGACAAGCCAAACCGGGCTAGCTCCTCAGGAGTGGGATTGTAGGGAATACGGCAATCAGAACAAACCCGGCGCACGAGTCGCTGAGCCAGCACGCCAATTAGGGAACTGGATACCATAAAGGTTTCAATGCCCATTTCGTCTAGTCGGGCAACGGCACTGGCAGCATCATTCGTGTGCAGCGTGGTTAATACCAAGTGTCCAGTTAGTGCAGCTTCGATCGCCGTCTTAGCGGTTTCCTTATCTCGCGTTTCACCCACCAGAATCACGTCTGGATCTTGCCGGAGGAATGCCCGCAGGATGGAAGCAAAGTCCATACCTTTTTCCCGAATTACTTGCACCTGGGTTAGCCCAGGGAGGGTATATTCGATCGGGTCTTCAGCAGTACTGATGTTGACTCCGGGATCGTTTCGTTCTGCCAAAGCAGAGTAAAGTGTGGTGGTTTTACCGGAACCCGTTGGCCCTGTCACCAGGATCAAGCCAAAGGGACGAGCCACCATATCCTGGACAATGTGGAGCGTTTCGGGATCGGTAATCAGCTTGTCTAGCCCCAGTTGAGTAGCGGAGTTGTCGAGAATCCGCAGCACCACTTTTTCGCCATAGCGGCTGGGCAGGGTGTTTACCCGGAAGTCCACTTTGCGCCCGTCAAACAGGCGGCGAATCCGACCGTCTTGGGGCAAGCGTCGTTCGGCAATGTCCAGGTTTGCCATAATTTTGAAGCGGGCCGTGAGGGCAGGAATAATTTTCTTAGGTAAAGAATCTAGCCCCTGCCGCAAAACACCATCCTTCCGGAAGCGCACCCGCAGATGTTCTTCCTGTGGCTCAATATGAATATCGGAAATGCCATCTTGCAGAGCTTTTGCCAAAATTTTGTTGGCCAGGGCAACCACTGGAGCCGCTTCTGGATCTTGCAGGGCTGCATCCAGGTTGGCTTCGGCATCGTCGTCTAGAGTCTCTTCTAACTCTAGATACTCCAGGTTTTCAATGTCGCTTTTAACATCCGTCTTGGCTTGAAACTCCAGGATCTTTTGGCGTTCGACCTGCTCATCTAAATATTGGGAAATGATGCGCTGATAATCTTCAGCCGTAATCACCATCCGCTGCAATGTTAGCCCTTGGGGTCGCAACACCCGATTCAGGTCATCCTGCGCCGCCAAATCATCGGGGTCAACCATTGCCACCAACACAAAGGGCGGATCGGTTTCACTGCGGGAGAGGGGAATGAGGCGATAGCGACGGCAAAGATCGATCGGAATCAGCGTTTCGATCAACTGATTCATTTGGCTGGTGTTGATCTGGCTAATTTCCGGATCAAGCGACTCAACGCCGTAAAGAATTTTCAGTTCAAAAAGTTGCTGTTTCTTATACTGACGCAGCAGGTCTGGAGGGAGTTGCTGCCCTGTGATCATGGCCAAAATATCAGTCAGGGGTCTGCCTGTCTTTCGGCTTTCGATGAGGGCTTGCTGCATCTGCTCACCGCTAACAAAGCCAGACTGAACCAGCTTATTGCTAAACGGTGAGAAGTTTTGTTGGACGACCAGGGCACGCCGTTGAGACGAGGAGTTAGCCATAGGGGATGCAGGACATTGCTCTTACGGAATAGAGTGTTCCCAGAATCCCTGGTGAAAGTGACTAACCATTGAATTTAGGTTAAAGGCTTTATCATTTTCAGGGAAATTACTGGGGAAGTTCGACGAAATTTTCACAGCCGAGGGTTCAACGGGAAAGAATTTGACAGGAACCAGATCTGGACAGGAAACGTTGCGAGTAATGAATTGTGAAATCAGTGGATTATGAAACCAGTGGATTGTGAAACCAGACGATCGCACGATAACCGGGAGCAACGTAATCAGAGAATAAGTTCAACCGGGAGAGAAAATCAAGGCTTGGATGAGGGGTCAGACCCCCTGAAGCCGATCGCTGTGTCAGCATGATAGCTCTTGAGGATGCGAATACCCCCCGTAAAAGTACCTCAAATGGAACGGGGTGAGAGAGATTTTGCCAGCAAGAAATTTGTGCAACAGTGCAACAACCCAACGAAAATTCAGGAAGAACGAGAATTCAGGAAGATTGTATCGGTTTGGCTTGTTGGGTCTTGTGTTGAGGATCACATCTCGAGCAGCCAGCAGAGCGAAAATCCGAGATATTTCTGATCGTAAAACTACCAACCGAAAAATGCCTGATATTCTATGGTGTAAGGTGTCCTCTTGGCATGAACCGCTATGCTTTCACAAATTGTGCGCCCAATGGTTCGCACCCAGATTCGGCTACTTGCAAACACTCAGGCAACCCGATCGACCTTAGTGGAAACCATTGCTCAGTGGTTAGGATTTTTGGGCGTTCGGGCCGAAGTGACAGAAATTGATGCTGAATCAAACCGGATTTGCGTGTCTTTGGTGGTGGGTAAACCAGAGGCGTGTGACGATCGAGATTGGCAGCAGATTTTAGACAACCTGAATCAATCCAAAGACAGTACCAAGGCAGGAGAACCGATCGCCCAACTCACTTCTAAGCAAGAATCCAAACTGCAACGGCTGTTAGCTTACGTCATTCAGGTGGGAGATCCGGATCGGCCGGTGAACTGGGAAGAAATGGAGCCGCAATTGCGCTCTCTGGGCTTTGCAGAAGAAACGCTACTGGGGATTCGATCGGCTTTAAGAGTACCGCAATCAATCGATCAACTGGTTGAAGGATTAGATGCAGACGTGGCGGCGATCGCCCTTTCCAAAGCAGTGGGAATTGCCCTGCTCGATCGGCGGGTGAATCCCTTGGAAGATAAAGCATTGTCGGCATTGCTGGAAGTGATGAAGCCAAGCTAGACCAGCAAATACCAAAACGGGTGTATCCCAATTTTGCATTTACATTACGAATATTTCCCTGGCAGGCAAGATGCTGGTGATACTGGCAGGCAAGATGCCTGCGCTACTGACAGGCAAGATGCCGGTGCTATCAGAAATCGCTCAATTTACAAAAATGGGATGCTCCCTACCCAAACAGGCTCAGAAGATTTCAGATCAGAAGACATTCCGGCTCAGAAGACATTCCGGCTCAAGTAGATGTAGACTTAACGCTGGTTATCACTTTTACCCTCTCGTAAGCCATCCATCGAAACACCTGTGTCTGACGTTAAAAAACCAACCCGATCGCTTGCCGGAATTGCTGGAATTGTCGCTGCGGCCACACTTTTAAGTAAGGTGATGGGGCTGGTTCGCCAGCAAGCCCTTGCGGCAGCCTTTGGAGTAGGTGTCGTTGCCGATGCATATAACTATGCCTATGTCATTCCGGGCTTCTTTCTAATTTTGTTGGGCGGCATTAATGGCCCCTTTCACAGCGCGATCGTCAGCGTCGTTTCAAAACGCAGGCGAGAAGAAATTGCTCCCCTGATTGAAACCGTAACCACGCTGGTGGGAGGGGTGATGATCCTGGCTAGCCTGCTGATGTTTATCTTTGCTGACCCACTCATTGATGTGGTGGCCCCAGGACTGAGCCAAACCGAATTTGGATTACAAACCAAAGCGATCGCCGTTGAACAACTCCGAATTATGGCTCCGATGGCCCTTTTGTCTGGGTTAATCGGCATTGGTTTTGGCGTTTTAAATGCAGACGATCAGTATTGGCTGCCCTCAATTAGCCCGTTGTTTTCCAGCTTGACGGTGCTGGTGGCGTTGGGGGCATTGGCCGGAGTGCTGGGCGAGGAGATCACAGCGGCCCGGTATGCACTGCTGGGGGGGCAAGTGTTGGCATGGGGCACATTGGCTGGGGCAATTTTGCAATGGCTGATTCAGGTTCCGGCTCAGTGGAAGTCGGGGTTAGGGCGGTTGCGGCTGCGGTTTGACTTTAACCGTCCGGGAGTAAAGGAAACAGTGCGCCTGATGGGGCCAGCCACCCTGGCATCGGGGATGATGCAAATCAATGTGTATACCGATCTGTTTTTTGCCTCCTTCATTCCCCAAGCTGCTGCCGCGCTCACCTACGCCAATCTCCTGGTTCAGACTCCCCTTGGCATCATTTCCAACACGATCTTAGTGCCGTTTCTGCCCATTTTCTCCCGGCTGGCCGATCCGGCAGACTGGGATGAACTGAAAGTGCGGATTCGTCAGGGGTTAGTGATGACCGCCATCACCATGCTGCCCCTCAGTGCCATAATCATTGCCCTGGCTCATCCGATCGTCCGCGTTGTGTATGAACGCTATGCCTTCGATCGAGATGCCTCGCAGATTGTCACCTCTGTCCTGATTGCCTATGCGATCGGGATGTTTGTTTATTTGGGGCGGGATGTGGTCGTCCGAGTGTTTTATGCCCTAGGGGACAGTGACACCCCCTTCCGCATCAGCATTATTAATATCTTTTTGAATGCCCTACTAGACTTTTTGCTGATTCGAGCCTTTGGTGCTCCGGGCTTGGTGCTGGCAACCGTCGGCGTGAATGTGATTTCCATGGCCTGGCTGCTGATTCTGCTCGATCGCAAGCTAAACGGTTTACCCTGGCGTAGCTGGAGCCAGCCGATCGTCGGGTTAGCTTTGGGCAGTGCTTTAACGGGGTTGGCGTGTTGGGGCGTTTTACGAGGGCTTCAGAATCTTTGGGGAACAGAGGGCCTCTTGCTGCAACTATTACAGCTCAGCTTGGCAGGGCTAACTGGACTGGGTCTTTTTGCAGGGCTGCTCACCCAAATGCGACTCCCAGAGGTCGATCAAATTGTGGGTCGGATTCGGCAACGATTTGGGCGGTAGGAGAGTGAGAAATAAATCATCTTGATAGGAGGATGGCATGCACCTTGCCCCAACTTCTCCAGCCATTCCCCACTCCCCACTCCCCATTACCCATTACCCATTACCCATTACCCACCACCACTATCGCAACGCACTGGGCTGAAGTTCTGCTGTCCGTACAGAAAGCTGCTGGGTTTGGTTGCCGCGCTTCACCGTTAGCCGCAGGGATTGGCCAGTTCGGCTGCGATCGACTATGCTCTGTAGCTGGTCTGCGGTGGTTACGGGTTGTCCTTCAATTTGGGTGACAACATCCCCTCTGCGTAATCCGGCAGAAGCGGCGGGCGAGTTAGGAACAACACCCACAATCAGGACTCCATTCACTTCAGGTAGGGTGACGGTGGAGTTGGGATCGCTGTTACTACGGCGGGCCAAGTCTGGAGTCAGGGAAGCAATTTGCACGCCCAGGTATGGATGGGAAACTTGTTCGCCCCGCTCCAAAATTGGCATGATTTCCTTGGCCTTGTTGATGGGGATGGCAAAACCGATGCCCATTGCATTAGCGCGAATGGCTGTGTTAATGCCAATGACTTCTCCCCGTTCGTTGAGCAAGGGTCCACCAGAGTTTCCAGGGTTAATGGCGGCATCTGTTTGAATGAAGTCGAGCCGTTTGTCTGGAATGCCCACCATTGCGCTAGAACGGTTTAACGTGCTGACAATGCCCAGCGTGACGGTGTTATCCAGCCCTAAAGGGTTGCCAACGGCGATCGCCCAATCCCCCACCTGGACTTGATCAGAATTTCCCAGCGGGGCAGTCGGTAAGCCTTCTCCACGAATGTTGATTTTCACTACAGCCAAATCAGTGACTTCATCAACCCCCGTCACTTCTCCATCAAAACTGCGCCCATCCTTGAGGATTACAGTGACACGATCGGCATTTTCCACCACATGGGCATTCGTTAAAATTGTGCCGTTGCCGTCCACAATGAACCCAGACCCTTGTCCTTGAAGGCGTTGCTCGAAGGGCTGAGTGGGAAAAGAGTCACCAAAAAAGCGACGGAAGAACGGGTCGCTGTAGAACGGATCAGGATTACGGGTGATGGTACGTTCAGTGTCAATCCGCACAACAGCCGGGCCAACCCGGTTGACAGCAGCACTGACAAAACTGGTACTTTGTGGCGTTGTAGCGGCTTGTGCCAGAAGTTGCGATTGTGGTGCTGAGTCAGCCTGTTGCGGGAAGGGGGCTGCCCATCCTGGCAGTTCGGATAAGGAACTGAATGCCAGAAACACACTTAAAACGACTGTAAATACAACTGTAAATACGCGAGTACTCATTCGTCTTTGACCCAATGCTAGGGGTTTAGCCATATTCAATTTTATGGGGCGATCGGAACTGACTGACAAGCCGATCGAAGTTCGGTTATTCCTACTTGAGGGTGAAGAGGGATGGGTGAGGAGGGAGGAGCTATTGGGGAATGGATTCGGTCAGGGTTTCTCGGTTGGCTCTCCGCTGACTGAGGCTGCGATCGGGGAATAGGCTGAGCAGTACGGCCCCATCTAATAGTAAAAGACCGACAATACCCCAGAGGGGGTGATATCCTTTGGCTTTGGAGAGGGAAGCGCACCCCATCATCCATAGCCCAACGCAGAGGGCAAACAGGGGTAAAATGACTTGGGGGCTGGGGGTTAGAATGCCCCTCCCAAACAGCAGCATCAACAGCAAGGCGCATCCAACATTCACCAGGAAGGCAAACCCCAAACGAATATAAGCTCGCTGGGCATATTTAGGATGGAGATCAATTCCAGTCCGACAGATGAGGGCAATCCACGCCGCGATCGACATTCCTACCAGTGTTGCGCTGCCCACCACGCGGATCATCAGGGGGTCATCCATCCCTGGCAATCCCTTTAACGGCACCACGACTTGAAGCAAGCTGCCCGCTGCCACCAGGATGGCAATGGCACACAAAACCTTGAGGAGAGCCATCAGCCGAAGCTGGCTAGGAACGGGTTCTGCTAAAGGGAAAGAGAGCCGAATTTTCTGAATCGCTGCATCCGGGGAATCAGCCGTGCGATCGGGACGAATTCCCTTTTCTTGGGCAGGGTCGCCTAGCAAATCTGATAAAGACGAATTGGCAAAATGCTGGGCTGGGCTGAAAGAACCTGGTTGAGAAGCTGAATTGAGCTTGGAGTAAATGTTTTGCAAGGGTTGGGCAGAGCCTTCGACTTGCAAGGGCGAAATTCCGGTTTGATGTTGCTCTTTGGCTGGTGCTTCGCTGCTGTCTGACGGTTCACCAAGAAGAATATCTTCACTCCAAGCTGGAAGCGTTTGCCCTACCCGCATTCCATAAACCCTTACCACCTTCAGCTCTGGAAGTTCCAACCGAAAGATGCCGCTATAAACAAAACGCATCATATCCTTTTGCGGCGGAACCGATTTGCCCTCCAACACAATCCACAAGCACCCTTCCTGCAAACTTGCCCGCGCCATAATCCCCCTGCTTTTAAGGGAATAGTTCATGAGCGTACTGATGGCCTTGGCATTGCCTTGTCTGGCCAGTTTGAGCGCATTACGACGGCTGAAAGACGGAACTGAACGGGTGGGCGCATCCCATACGGCAAACGGATACATGGGCATAAAGGCACCAGGAAGGAGTTTTTACTTGCCGATCTAGAATACTGTGTTCAACGCGATCGATCGACCCCCTTCATGATTTGATACTCATGCAATTTTTTGCAGGGGCGCTGCGGTGCAATATCCCTGCGACCCACATCAGCCCTGATTAGCCCTAGTCAGAGTTTGTGTTAGGTTCTCCGATGGGCACAACTTCCGTTAACCCTAATCGCTGGATCACAGCTACCACACCGACAGAGGCGACCAAACCGATCGCCAGCCCAGTCACCACAAGAATGATGTAAAACCGTTTTGCTTGTCGTTTTACCGCCCGAACGCGCTCCTCATCAAGGGGTTTAATGGGAATGCGGTCTTTCGGCGCAGGGATATTCTGTTCTCCAGACGATCGTCCGTTGCCATTGGAGGATTCATTAGCAGGCTTCTTTCCATTGCCATTGGAATGATTGGGAGGCAAAAAAGACATAAATTCAGACGATAGCTGAATAACAGTACTCTCAGCCTAACGCATCCCTGCATCGCCATTCTTTGGCAATTCGGCTGATTTTAACCGTCCTAACGCATCTTAAGACAGAGAACCAACTCAATCT
The DNA here is from genome assembly GCA_003003615.1 of filamentous cyanobacterium CCP2. Lineage (GTDB taxonomy): Bacteria > Cyanobacteriota > Cyanobacteriia > Elainellales > Elainellaceae > Egbenema. Next base: position 13,464 of record PVWD01000111.1, read on the forward strand.
GCTGACGGATGAGTGAATTAGGCAATACAAACTAATTTAACAATTGAACTTCCATTATTGATTTAACTCTATATGCCACAGTTATCTGGTAAACCTGCTTCCTATTGGGTTGATTCTACGTCAACAAGTAATTTTCCTAGCCTTGTAAGTGCCACATTTGATGGTGTGTCTGTTGATGTGGCGATCGTTGGGGCCGGAATGGCAGGGATCACAACGGCGTTTTTGTTAAAGCGTGCGGGTAAAACGGTGGCTTTATTGGAAGCCAAGGAAATTGGCACGGGAGTGAGCGGACACACCACCGCAAAAGTCACTTCACTGCACCAGCTCATTTATGCCAACCTGATCAAAGACATTGGAGAGCAAAAGGCAAAACTTTACGCCCAATCTAACCAGGCTGCCGTTGAGCAAGTTGCAGCCCTTGTGCAGGAGGAACAAATTGACTGTGACTTCAGCCGCCAAAGTGCTTACACTTTTGCTGAAACTGAGGAAAATCTGAGTCAGGTTAAAGACGAAGTAGAAGCGGCCGTGCAGTTAGGATTGCCTGCTTCCTTTGTCGCAACTGCATCTTTGCCGTTTCCGATCGCCGGAGCAGTTCAGTTCACAAACCAGGCACAGTTTCATCCTCGAAAATATCTAGCTCACTTAGCAAAACTGATTCCAGGCGACGGAAGCTATGTGTTCGAGAATACACGAGTCCAGCAGGTAGAGGAAGGCGATCCTTGTCAGATCATCAGTCAGCAAGGGGTTGTCCACGCCAAGGATGTGGTGATTACAACCAACGTTCCAATTCTTGATCAAGGACTATTCTTTGCCAAGTCATATCCCAAACGTTCCTACATTATTGGGACCCGCATTACACCAGAACAAGCTCCTGATGGAATGTTCATTGGCACAGGTGAGGGCTACCGATCGATTCGGACAACGCCTTACAATGGCGACTTGCTGCTGCTGATTGGGGGTGAAGGGCACAAAGTGGGCAGCCGATCGGACACGGAGGAATGTTATCAAAACCTGGAAGCCTATGCCCGTGATCGGTTTGGGGTGCAGTCGATCGACTATCACTGGTCAACGCAGGATATGGTGTCGTTTGACAAGATCCCTTATATCGGCAAGCTCACGCCATTTAACAATCACATTTACGTTGCCACTGGGTTTAGCCTGTGGGGGATGAGCAACAGCACAATGGCTGGAATGTTGCTATCTGACTTGCTGACGGGAAATGAAAACCCTTGGGCAGAGCTATACGACTCCACTCGCGCTACCCCTTTTGTGAAACCGACCTCCATCAAAGAAAACATGGACGTGGGAATCCATTGGGTGGGCGATCGGCTGAAAGGACTCCAGGACAACTCCTTTGATGAAGTGGCGGCAGGGGAAGGCAAACTGCTGACGATCGGTGGCAAAAAGGTTGGAGCATACCGGGATGATGCAGGTGAACTGCACGCTGTTTCAGCCACTTGCACCCATCTAGGCTGTATTGTGAATTGGAACAGTGCTGAGAAAAGCTGGGATTGTCCCTGTCATGGTGGGCGTTTCAGTTGCGAAGGCGAAGTACTACACGGGCCACCCGTTAAGGATTTAGAGACTTACGAAGTTTAGTTCCAATAGCCACCCATATTCCTAAGATGGTTCTTATGGGATGGGCATCTTGATCTTCCTAAAGTGATTCTTGTGGGATGGGCATCTTGCCCGTCCCTAAAAAACTACTGCGAGGGCAACAGTTCGTAGCGATCGAGCAAATACGCAGGTGGTTGAACCCGATTCTTATAGTATTCTTCCTCAATCCATGCCGCCATCTCAGATTCAGACTTACACACCACAGATGCCCCTGTCACCGGATCATAGGCGTGCCAGTAGGTATAGCCGCGATCGGTTGTTTGCCACACTTTTAGCTCGTTGCTGCCCACTAAAAGCTTGTGCAACCCCTTCCACAAAAACTGAATAAACATTCTAGAGGTCTTCATGAGAACACTCCTCCAAACTTAATCTCTATTCCAGGCTATCTAGTTGTTAAATCGTTTACAAATCATTACATCAATGGATGCTATGGATAAAATTCATACACCTGGAGGAGTACGGTAAGAGGTTTTCCTGGCACAATCGACAAAAAGGCTCCAAGCTCAGAGGATAAACAGTAAAACATGAATCTTTCACAGCTTCGAGCAATTGTGGCGGTGGCGGAAGTTGGCAACTTCAGTGAGGCAGCTTTGCTGTTGCGCTTAACTCAGTCCACCGTTAGCCATTCGATCGCCTCATTAGAAGAAGAATTGGGTGTTCCGCTGTTTGTGCGAGGGCGGCATGGAGCAACCCTGACCCCAGCAGGTGAGCGCATTAGCCACTATGCCCGCGAAGTATTGCGATTAATTGACCTGATGCAGCGGGAAGCCCAATCCCAAAGGAGCCTCAAAGGAGGACAAGTCCGAATTGCGGCATTTCGCAGTGTGGCAACCCATGTGCTACCGGCTGCCCTGGCCCAGTTCCACAGCCAGTTTCCAGAAGTGGCAACAACGATCGTGGAATGTGGTGTGCATACTGACATTGAGCAAATTTTGCGGGATGGTCGCGCCGACATTGGCTTTACCTACCTGCCAACGAGCGATGAGTTTGAAGCATGGGAAATTCTGCGGGATGAATACGTTGTGCTGTTTCCCCCATCTACCCAAACCATCCCCCATCCCCTCACCTGGGAAGAACTGGCTAACCTGCCGCTGATTTTGCCCCCCGAAGACCAGCCGTGCGAAATCGAGCTATACAAACACTTTGACACCTTCGCCCCTTCCCTCAACATTGCCCATAAGATTAATCAGGATTCTACGATCGTCAGTATGGTCATGCAGGGGCTAGGGGTGGGTATCCTGCCACTTTTAGCTGCCGAACCGCTCCCCTCTGGAATTCACGTGGAAAGCTTGCCTGTTCCCTTCGAGCGTGTGATTGGAGTGATCGTCCTGGCCAACGCGCTTCACGTTCCTGCGGTTTTTGCCTTCCTGGAGTTACTCAAGCAAACCAATCCAGCAAACGTATCTGTAACAGTAGGGTAGCCTTAATTTTGCAATAAACCGATCATCTTCCACCTTTTCCCACTCCCCACTCCCCACTCCTCACTCCTCACTCCCCAAAAGCATAAACTCCGATCGCGCATCTCCCCGCAGAGATCGGTATAGTAGCGGAAAGTAGATCTATTCTGATCAAATTTGGTCAGATTCAGTAATCGATTCAGTAATAAGATTGCTCATGGTTTCCCTTCCCAATCAGTACAACTTTCTGCCTCGGTTTTATCGGCTTTCATCAGTTAGTGTGCTGTCTAATATGATGGTTCCGCTAGCGGGCTTAGTGGACACCGCATTTTTGGGACATTTGACAGACATTCGACACTTAGCAGGAGTCATTTTAGGCTCGATTTTGTTTGATTATTTGTACCGAGTACTCAAGTTTTTACGCTCCAGCACTAACGCGATGACGGCTCAGGCATCCGGCAAAGAAGATCACAAAGGAATCTTGCTTGCAGGGATGCGGAGTAGCTTGGTGGCACTGGCGATCGGTTTGATGATTCTGGTGTTGCAGTATCCGCTTCAGCGGGTTGGTTTCGCCATTTTAAGCGGCTCTCAGGCAGTAGAAGCCTCAGGCATTGACTATTTTTATGGCCGAATTTGGGGAGCACCGGCCGTATTGCTCAATTTTGTTTTGATTGGCTGGTTTTTAGGACGAGAACGCAACGGCATGGTGTTGCTGATGTCGATCGTGGGAAATGGGTCAAATGTGCTGCTAGATTACTTAATGATTTTTAAGTGGGGTTGGGCCAGTGCAGGAGCTGGTTTTGCCACTGCCATGAGTCAATATTTAGCCCTGCTAATCGGTTTAATTGGAGTGGGTTCAACGATTCAATGGGGCCAAGTGCCAGCCGCCCTGCAAGAACTGTTTGAATGGACTGCCCTTAAGGATGCCGTTGCCCTCAAGGGAAATATTCTGATTCGGTTTTTGGTACTCATCTCCACCTACGCCATTTTCACCAACTTAAGTTCCACTTTGGGAACCACAACGCTGGCCCAAAACGGCTTGCTGCTGCAAATTGCCCTCCTGAGTCAGTTCACCATTCAAGGAGTCGGCATGACAACCCAAACCCTCACGGGAAACTTCAAAAGCAAAGGGGCAACCGAACAACTCGTTCCTGTCCTGCTGGTTTCTATCTTAACCACCCTGCCGATCGCCCTTGGCTTTGCGGCCGCCACCATTCTGTTTCCAAACACAATCTTTGGGCTGCTGACTAGCCATGCTGAAGTCAATGCTCACATTGCCGACTACACCCTCTGGCTTTTGCCATTGCTGGAAATCACGGCAGTCGCCTTTATGTTAGAGGGCTACTTTATTGGACTAAAGGAAGGCAAAACCCTACGAAATGCAGTGTTAATCGCCTTTGGAGCCGGATTTGTCCCGATCGCCCTATCTGCTTGGTATTGGCACAGTAACCATTTGCTGTGGTTGTCATTGGTGGCATATGTCACGACGATCGGCATTATTCTGGGATTACAATTGCCTAAGTCTTTAGGGCAACTGAAACTGCAACAGCAATTACAACAGCAAGAACCCCTCCTGGCAACGGATAATTAGGTTAGGGTGGTTGAGGTGGCTGAGTTCAATG
>PVWD01000415.1 GCA_003003615.1 filamentous cyanobacterium CCP2
GAGGAGTGAGGGAGTCGGGAGTCGGGAGTCGGGAGTCGGGAAAAAAGATGAGGAGATTTTAATTGGGTTGTTGCCGGGGTCGAAGCCTGCAAAATTGGCGCAGGGGGTGCCGTTGGGATTGGCGATCGTTCAAAAAATTCACCAGATACGTCCGAATACTCGCTTTGTGATTCCAGTGGCTCCAACTTTAGATCTGGCAACATTAGCCAAGTTTGCTGATCCTGAACAGAACCCTGTAGCACGGATGTTTGGTAATGTATCGGCAACTCTTATCCAGGCAGAAGAACATTCCTATTTAAAAACATCTACCGGCTTGCAAGTCGAGCTTTGGACGACCGTTCCTGCCTACGATATCTTGACGCAATGCCATTTATGTATCACCACCGTCGGTGCCAACACGGCTGAGCTAGGGACATTAGCCATTCCGATGGTGGTGCTGGTTCCCACACAGCAGCTAGACGCAATGCGGGCATGGGATGGCATTCCGGGGCTGTTGGCAAACTTACCTGGCGTTGGGACGCTCTTTGCCAAACTGATTAACGGCTGGTTTTTACGAAAATCTAGACTGCTGGCGTGGCCAAACATTTGGGCAGGAGAGGCGATCGTGCCTGAATTGATCGGCGAGCTTCAGCCGGATGAAGTGGCCGCACAGGTGCTTGATTTACTCGATCGTCCAGAGGCTCTCGCAGAAATACGGAGAAAACTGCGGCAAGTTCGCGGCAAACCAGGAGCTGTTCAGCAATTTGCCCAATTGGTACAGGACGTGGCGAACCAGTACACTCGTTGAATAAAACGAGTCCACCCATCGATTTGTACACTTAATTAATCTATGGAGAATGTTGACGCACTGACCGTGAGAAAACTTCCCTGGTTATCTCTTGCCATCCTGTTTGCTGCATATACCACCTTCAGTTCGTTTTTGACATATGCCACCGTCACCTGGCTCGCTTGGGGCATTGTCTTAGTGTTCACCCTCCTGCAAGCCCTACTCTTAACTACATTATTTGATGGGTTGAAAATCCTGCTTGGGCGGTGGCTCAAGTCGGATGTGGGTTATTTTGTCCTGATTATGGTATTCTCCCTGGGTGTTACAGTCGTTTTTCTCTGGTTTAGGGTATTTGGCTATATTCTGGTGCTAATTGCGTCCGAGGTATTGGTGCGTCTTGATTTACAAAATGCAGGTTTTAACCGCGTTCAATCGCTAATTATTCTGAGTTTTTTCTCGTTGGGTGGTTTGGCTTTGGGTTGGGTCGTCAGTTTTCATCCTATTTTCGGCAACCTTAATTAGAAACATTCATTCATAACATCCATAATTCGATTCAACGGCTTGATCGACGATTCAAACAATGGGTGAACGAGTACCTCTAAAATAAGTAAGCTGAGGATAAGAGCCGCGCAAGTAACCGATCGAGGGGCAACCGTAATGCTAACCAAGGGCTTTGAAGTGGAAATGTACACCGGAACACCTCAAGGTGAGGTTGTTGGGTTGTCGGATAAGATTGTGGCCGCATTGGATGGATTTGTTCGAGAACCTGACAGCCGCAATGTGGAATACACAACACCGCCACTTTGCCGCTACGAACGACTATTGTGTGAGCTAGTTCGCCCTCGCCAGAAATTGCGGACTTACCTTCAAAGCCTGGGAAACTACACCTTAATTCCAGGCAGTACCTTGCCGCTAGGCGAAAGCGATCGATTTTATCGCTCTGATCCAAGCAATCCTTACCACACCTATATCGAACAAACCTACGGTACGACAGTTGTTACGGCCAGCATTCACATTAATATCGGCATTAGTGATCCAGAGCTATTAATGCGGGCTTGCCGTTTAGTGCAGGTGGAAGCTCCTTTGTTTTTGGCTCTCAGTGCTGCTTCTCCGTTTCTGGGGGGGAAAGTGACGGGAAAGCACTCAACTCGGTGGAATGTGTTTCCTAAAACGCCAGCGTATGTCCCACTGTTTGAAAGCCATGCCCACTATATTCGGTGGGTGGAAGAGCAGCTAAAACTGGGCACCATGCAAAACGTTCGCCATCTTTGGTCGTCGGTGCGTCCGAATGGCGATCGTCGTCCCTATAGCCTGAACCGTTTAGAGTTGCGGATTTGTGACCTGGTGAGTGATCCGATCGCCATGTTGGGCATTGTGGCATTGTTAGAGTCCCGCATCATGCAACTGATGGCAAATCCAGAGCTTGATCCATTAGTTGCCAGCACTTTACCGGCAAGCACCCGCGCCGATGACCTCGTGACTTTAACCAATGCCAATGAGCAAGCCGCTTCTGAAAAGAGCCTGGATGCTGAACTGCGACACTGGCGGGATGGCAAGCCGATTTTGGCAAGAACCTGGATCGAAGAGCTTTATCAGGAGGCGTGGACAATGGCAAAACCGCAGGGCTTTAGCTGCTTCCTGACTCCCATTAAAAAAATTTTGCGTGAGGGCAATGAGGCGCAACGCTGGCTCAAATTGATTGATCAAGGCATGGATGTGTCGGGTGTGGTGATGCGATCGATTCAAACCATGAAAGAGCAAGAACTGCTTTTAGCAGACGAAATTTGTCAACCGCAGGCAGCTTAGGAGAAACCGCCTTTCTAATTAACGAAAACCTAGCCAATTCTGCCAATTTCCCTTTGGTGGAAGCCGAGCGCCTTTCCACTGCTGAATGACCTGGGAAATCACTTCCGAAAAAGATGGCGAGACAAAAGCAGAGGAGTTGATCGCATTCAGGTTTATCTGTCGTTCGATCGCCAAAGCCATGACGTTGATCCATTCCTGCGCGTTTACACCAACCCCCTGCACTCCCAAAATTTCCCCACCGGAACGAACAATCACCTGACAAAAGCCGATCGGCTCTCCTTGAATATGAGCGTTTACAAGGGATTTGTAACCCTGTTGCAAAACTTGCACATCGTTGTAAGCATTCCTAGCCTGCTGTTCAGTTAAACCGACCTGGACAAAAGGTGGATCAGTTAACACAGCCCAAGGAATCGGGTTATAGTTAATCTGCTTTTTGGGAGACAAGAAAGCATTATGCAGAGCGACCTCCGCTTCGTAAGCTGCGACGTTTGGCAATGCATATCCGCCTAGCACTTCTCCGCAAGCATAGATATGAGGGTGAGTTGTTTGTAGAAGTGTGTTAACCGAAATTCCCCTGGCATGGTGCTGAACGCCGATCGCCTCCAGGTTAAGAGCCGTAATGTTGGGATAGCGATCGGTTGCAAGTAGCAGGGCTTCTGCTTCCAGATCCTGCGTTGCAAGCTGCAAGCTAAGTTGAGTTGAGTTGGGTTTCACCTGCCGGATGTCTGTTTGCGTTAGGATATCGATTCCTTCTGCCTCCAGCAAAGACTGAAGTAGGAAAACAGCCCTCCGATCGGCATTGGGCAACAACTGTACATTTTGAGTCACCAGGGTAACATGCACCCCCAAACGGTTCAACGTCTGCGCCAGAATAATGCCTCTAGGATCAGTGCCAACGATGACGAGTTTTGTTGGTAAGGTTTGCCAGGGATTTTGCCAGAAAGAGTCGATCGTGCGGTAATTTACGCTTTCTAACCCTGGAATGGGCGGGAGGATGGGAATGGAACCCGTTGCCAGCAAGTAATTGCGCGATCGAAGAATTCGATCATTTACCAAGAAGGCAAAGGAGCGGGGCGATCGTGAAACAGGGGTGGACTCGCGCTCAAACTGTCCCTGCCCCTGAATAACATCCACTCCTAGGGCGGCAAGTTGGGTATGGGAATAACCAACATCTTCATTACTGGCAAGGGCTGCGGTCAGGGTACTACGTGTTTCAAGCAATGTTTGCCATTGGGCGGCTGCCCTTGTAACTCCATCCGACTGTAAGTTTTGCACCGATCGCAGAACTGGGCTACCCATCCCTAAGAAATAAGATTGAATCTCTATCGGTTGAAACGCTGATTCTGGCTCAACCAATGCAACCCTCGCCTGCAAACGACCCGCCTTTGCAGCAGCCGATCGCCCCACCCAATCGCCACCCACAATCACCAAGTCATAGTCAAAAGACATGAGCTTACCTAACCCTGAACCGCAGCCAACCCTGCCAACAATCTCTGATTTTCTGCCACCGTCCGCACTGCCACCCGAAAAAACCGATCGCCCAATTCCGGAAAGCTCAAACAATTGCGAATCAGGATCTGATGCTGCCGGAGTAGCTGCTGCTGGAGCGGCACAACCGGATAATCAGACTCTACCAGCAAAAAATTCGCTGCCCCCGGAAGCGGACGCAATCCTGGCAATGCCGCCAACCCGTGAAAAAGCTGCGATCGGGCTTCATTTAACCACTCCCAAGTTTGCCGTTGAAATGCCTGATCCTTTAATGCTGCCATTGCAGCCGCTTCCGCCAATACATTGACCGTCCAAGGATCACGCCACTGCTGCCACCGTTGCAGCCGATCCGGATGAGCAATGGCATAACCCAACCGTAACCCTGGCA
>PVWD01000416.1 GCA_003003615.1 filamentous cyanobacterium CCP2
ACTCCACCCATCGGCATCACATTCAAAACAACCCCATTGGGGCGCGTCGAAATTTCTCCACTTGGTGGATCAGTGGCTCCAGTAATGACAACCCGAACGCTGTTTGCATCTAGCTGTGTGACGCTGACAGAGGCAATTCCTGGAGCGGGGCTGTTTTGCAGAAAACCATTGCCCTCTGGTAACTGCAACTGGGTGTTAATAATGTCAGCAACGAGGGCATTACCTCGATTAACGGTAAAGACTTGAGGACGATCGCCATTGCGGGTTGATAAAACAACCTGGGCACCCTCCTGGGTTTGCTCCACCTGTACGTTTGTAATTTGGGCGGGAGACGCAGACGCAGGTTGGGCAATCATGACGATCGCGGCTGCACCAAGAATCCCACTCAGTCCAAGATCCCGTTTCACTGTTCACTCCTCCTTGTCACACAAATGCTCGCTGGGACTGGTCGATAAAAACCTAGTTTTTCAAAGTCGATCGGTTATTCAGCAGGTTCTGCTTCCTCGGTTTCTCCCGTTTCTTCGGTGGCTTCGGTTTCTCCCGTTTGCTCAGTGGGTTGTGTTGCAGGTTGATCAACAGGTACTAAGGCTGCCAACTGAAAAGCGGCGGTAATTCTGGATTCAGGTTGCCCAGAAGCCACTCTTCCCTGAGTATCTAAGACGAGCCGTTGACTTTCTGTGTCAAGCTGAGAAGTCAAATCACTTACCACCAGCAATGGCTGTAGACGTTCAATACTGCGGACGATCGAAACCACTTGCGGAAATGTGCCTTCAATTTCGACATCGTAAACTTGCCGCCGCAGCCGCCCATTGACCGTACTTCCATAAGAGCCATCGCTTACAATTCCAGACTCGGTAGTGTTCAGGTCAAACCGGGAGAGGTTCGCCCGCCTTGCCGGATCTTGAATACCCGCATTAGCAGACTGTACTCGTTCGTTTACATCTAGCAGGAGCGTATCCAGGCTGCGCTGGGTGGCAAATAACCCTAACACATCTGACTGCAACTGCTGCGCCTCTGCCAAACGAGTTCTGGCTTCCTGAATCTGGCGTTGCGTCTCTTCCTGGTCAATCAACTGCTGCTCCTTCGTGGCGACATCCGTCCGGAGTTCCTGATTTCGCTGAATGGTGGGCTGTACAATGGTCATCCATAGCCAGATTGCCGCCCCTAGCCCCAGCAAAGCCAGTAAAATGCCGCTAACCGTGGGCGTGAGGCTAAGCCCAAACAATTTAGGATAGCTCGGCTCCTCAAACTCATTGGGTTCACCCGTTGGGATAAAGTCTCCGCCTGCCGTCATGGTTGAATTACTCCTCTGTCACGAAGGGCCTGAATCCGAGTGGCTAACCCTACAGAGAGGGTGCGCTCCAAGTCTTGTAGTAAAGCCGATGCCGGAAGGTTTGTGAGATCGCCCTCAATGGTGTATTCCACCACTCTAGGCAGTTCGACATCGATCTCTCGTCCGGTTTGGTCTCCTGAAATTTCAACTTCTGTGGGGTTTTCAACCAGACGTGAACCCACTAACCGCACTTCTCCAGAGTTGAGAAAGGGCGATCGTTGTAGGGTCAATACAAAATCATTGACATCATTGAAAGATTGGGCGTAACCAATAATCCGCACTCTTGACCCTGCTGGTTCTGGCTCTGCTGCGACGGGTTCCTCTCCCTCGGTAGGTGGCGGAGTGGCAGGGGCTTGAGGCTCCACCTCAACTTGTTCAATTTGTCGAATCTGAACGTTACTAGGAACTCGCCCGCGAACGTCTTGTAGAACGGCTGACCAGGGTTTAATTTGGTCAAAGACGGTTGCCAATGCTCGGTTTTCCTCATCAATGCGGCTAATTTGGGCGTTGATGTCATTAATGACGCTCAGTTGAGCATTGAGTGCGGTCAGTTGGCTATCTAACTCAGCTTGCCGTTGTTCTAGCTGCTGATTTTGGTTTTGTAAAAACAGCCAGAACCCTCCTACCAGGGCAGGGAGGGCAATCATGGTTGCTAAACCCAAATACAGCGGCAGCGGACTGGATCTTGCAGTCCGAACTCGGCTTAAGCCTGCCTCCGTTGGTCGGTTTTGTCGATCGTTTAAAAAATTTACATCTAAGCTATACATTGCCTGCCTCCCTTACCATGCCTCCCGTAACCCTAACCCCAACACCACCCCTAACCCCGATCGTTGAATAGGGGGAATTTCCTGGTCTACCTCCAGCGACAGAGCTGCGATCGGGTCAACCTGACTAGCGGGCAAACTCAATCGCTGTGAGAAAAATTCATCCAGTTGCCCAATGGCTCCACCTGGCCCAGCCAAAAGGAGCTGAGCAACCTCAGTGTTTTCCCCTTGATTATGATAAAAATCGATCGATCGGCGCAGTTCATCTGCAAGTTCTCCCAAAACCCTTAGCATGGCTGCTGTGCCTGGATTGGTGCCTCCTGGTCTGGGAGCTGCCGTACTCATGCTGTCGATGGGTGTCACGGGAACGGTCATCCCTTGAAGCAGTTCTGTGTTGCGCGTTGGGGGCAAGTTCATTGCACGGCTAAGGGCAGTTTGTACCTGATAGGTTCCGATGGGAACGGTTCTGGAAAACTGTGGCACCCCATCAACAACGATCGAAATTTCAGTACTTTCAAACTGAATATCAACGATCGCAGCGGCCTCCTGGGGGGTAAATTGGCGTAGCTGCTGACGAATCGTGCGAATGAGAGAAAAACTGCTAATTTCCAGAATATCTATCACCAGCCCAGCTTGGCGAAAGGTTTCCAAATAGGAGTCTGTTACTTCCTTGCGAGTGGCGACCAGCAAGACCTGTACTTTCTCAATACCATCTTCATCCACAAAGAAGCCTAGCTTTTGATAGTCTACATCGGCCTCTTCACGAGGAAATGGCAGATATAAGCCTGCTTCTTGGTTTAAGACCATCTCTCGCAATTCGCGATCGTCTAGCTCCGCAGGAACCGGAATAATCCGCGTGACGGTATCTCGGCTACCCGGAATGGCAGTGGCGGCATGTTTGACCTTTAACTTTGCCTCAGACAGCACCGACTGGATGATTTCCGCCATCGCCGCAGAGTCCAAAATTTGCCCTTCCTGAAAGATCCCATCGGGAACTTCGGCAGAAGCCAGGTTAATCAGTTGAAAACCCTGACCCTTTTTTTTCAAACGCGAGATATTGACACGATCGGGAGCGAGTTCTACACCGATTCCTTTTGTCTTTTTTGAGAATAGATTCTTGAGACCACTAGTCACAGTTTTTGCCCATTAATTCGGGAGTAAGGAAGACAAGACAACAAGAGGAGGAACCTTGATAACGCGGCATCTGGAGGGGGAACCCCAGACTCCTGCTAATACAATAGCTAATCCAAATTAATTGTGAACAATTTGCTTAATCTGACTAATTTAATTGCGACCTTACCCCTCTCTTCAATCTGGACACAAACCTTAAAGGAACGCCAGTCTATCTTGCCCATTGAACCGTCTAAAGCAAAATCAAGCTAACTGTTGTGTAAAGGGAGATTACCCTAAACGCCCAATATCAGACTACCCGCTTAACATTCTAATCAAATTCAATTAAGCGTTATCAGCAATATTACGTATAACTTGATTGAACAGTACGACTGTAGAAATTTTAGGTGAAAAGGGAATAAAAAGTGCATTAAATCGGGTCTTTTTTAAATACAGTGGAAATTTGTACACCTGTACTAACACGCTATCAGTAGAGTGGGATGAACTATAAATCCGCCAAGGCTAGGTTAGACGAGGCTGATGAGCCATTCAGCCTGTGCTAGCGGTATGTGTTGTCTTAAACAAAGTTAGATGAGATAGGTTAATGGTACAAGCAATACTAAATTAGAAACTTTTCAGGGAAGGAAAAATCGTTGTTTACTCAATTTCTGGCTTGGTTGATGCCGATCGCGCACCCTAACGGAGCAAAACAGGCTAACAAGAATTCTTTTCAAAGCTGATAGAAACGATCGGCTTCTCTAGAAAACATCTGAAGTTGCCGAGTCCAATCAACAAACAGGGATAGAAACACGGAAAGTGTCTTAGCTCTTTATGGCTACGGCTATAATTTATAGTTGAAAATTCCAAATTTTAGACTAAAACGGTGATTATCTAGTCTAAGGAGGGGGTTTTGCAGCAACAATTTGAGATATTGTGATTGGCTAATGATTGTCCAGTCGGCGCGAATTTGAGCATCTAAAGCCAGTTGGTACCGTTCTCAATTCCCCTACGCAAGGTCAACGCTAACGTTCATCACTCAACCCTCCTATGAACCTCCCCACCTGGATTACCGTTTCCCGTCTCCTGGGCGTACCGCTCCTGCTTTACCTGCTGTATCAACCCACCGATCGCACCCGCTGGGTTGCCCTAGTGATTTTTCTGATTGCTGCTGGAACGGATTGGCTCGATGGCTATCTGGCTCGGCGGTTAAATCAAGTCACTGACCTGGGCAAATTC
>PVWD01000417.1 GCA_003003615.1 filamentous cyanobacterium CCP2
GGAATAGGGAGTGGGGAGTGGAGAGCGGGGAAGGGGAACGGGGGCGATCGAATCAAATGGACTTGATCTCGATGAATCCAGGCTACTTGAAAAAGTCCGATGAATCAAACTGAGAAAGGGTTTCAGTCGATTTATGGAAGTTAAGAAAATAATTGGGTCATTGTCTTGTGGGGTGGGCATCTTGCCTGCCCAATCAGAGGATGGGCTTCATGCCTGGAGTAAGTTCTTAGCTTCCATTCGTTTGGGTACAGGAAATTTTACAAACCCAATTTGGAAAAAATTTTGGCTAGGAGCGAGCTGTAAACCGCCCCTACCGTGCCTTTTCAGGAAACCCACGATCGGTTTGCAACCTGTTGACTCAACCTGACTTCTACAGGTCTTACGCAAGCTCTATTTCATGCCTCTAAATTTAGCGTAAGGTGGGCAGTGCCCACCCTACAAATGAAAGTTTTGCGTAAGTTCTGTCAACTTCGTTTACGCTAATTGCTTTAACCTTTCCATCCGTTGCTCACCCTGCTGGAGATGCTGGCAGTTTTTTTGTTGGTTAAGAACAACCATTTGCCGCCAGAGCCGGTCTACTTCAGTATGTAAGGCGCATACCTTAGCGTATTGCTCAGGAGTGTAAACAGAGGGATTCATCATGCGATCGGGTTCCATCCTCTAAAAGAGCAGTGGTTAACGAATCTGTCTTTAGCACCCAGTCCACCATTCGCAGATATAGTAGTGCTCCGGTTCTTGCCCCTTCTTCCAGATCAGCGAACTGGCTTGGGGTCAAATCAGCTTGCTCCAATATTTCTAAGACCTGTTCGCCGTGCGGAAGTTCCTCATGCATATGAATTTCGATAAATCGAGAGGTGCGCTCCGTGACAAAGGGAGCCTGATGCAGCAACCGCTTGGTGATATCTCGACTGCCACCCCCCAAGTTTTCCAGGATACAGGTTGCCCCCAGTCGCACAAACGGACGGGATAGGACGATCGGGTCAAAATACATCCACCAGATCTTGACATCGATCGGTGCGGGTAAAAGTTCTTGCCCCAAGTTAGACAAATCTTTGTAGGCAATCCGGTAGTGGGATTCTTCCTCTAACCCAAATGCCACCAGAAATTCTCGGAGTTTGGGTTTTGTCACCAAGCTGGAGTGGCTGGCGATCGTAAAAAAATGTCTCTGGACATCTTTTGTCAGGTAAAACTGCATTGTTAAATAGCGAACATATTGTTCTAGCGTTAATCCATTTTCTGCCTCAACTGCTTCTAGTTTTTGCCGCAGTAAATCCGATGCCGCTCTAACAATGGCCAGAATTTCGTTCACAATATTATCCTCAAACAATAATGAAGCGGTTCAAGACATTCGGTAAAAGGGGGAACACATTTGACTTGTCTATGCTGCCGAAACAGCCAGTTCTCGAAGGGTAGGACTGAGTTTTTCCACATCAGGCACGTACTTCTCGCCTAAGCTCTGAGACACATTGAAGAAAAATTGGCACATGTCACTCGGCGAAGTTTTCATGACTTTCATAATGGTGGGTTTAGGAATAACGAGAAGATTTGTATTGTGTTGAGCGATGACCCGTTCCGGGGAAGGCAAGGGGGTAAACAGGGCAGCTTCTCCAAAGGTGTGAAAGGTTTCTAACTGCGTAGAAGTGCAGCTTATACCAGACAGATGGCTCACCTCGATCGCCCCATCTAGCACCAAAAATAGTGCATTACCGATATCGCCCATCCGCAACACGGTTTCACCTGCCTTTACCGGATGAATGGCACTGCCCTTCAACAATTGGCTGACGGTTTCGTTACTCATTCCCTCAAATAAAGGGGGTTGACCTGAAGCCCGAAGCCTCGTTTGCCAAAATTCCCACATCGTCGCATGGGCGCAACTGTTGAAAAACTGTGTTTGCTGAGGAAAGTGTTCTAGAAACCATTTCCCTGCCTTAGAGCAGTTTTCCTGCTTTCGAGCCAACCGATAAAAGGGCGATCGAACGGCACGCAGGTGTTCGACATCTTCCAGGACGAGCACCATTGGGATTTGAAACCCAGTATCTTCATCCACAAAACTATTGGTATAGCGACGGTATCCTAGGTTTTCGTAGAAAGGAACTAGCCAGGGAGCGCAATGCACAAAGTCAAATTGCAGATTTCGTTCACGTCCTTGTTTATATGCCTCAGCAACGATCGCTCCAACGGTTGAAGATCTGCGCCACTGCGGGTCAACCATCAGACGAGTGCTAATCGATAATTGTTGGGTTGAAAAGTCCTGAGTAAATTCAGCGATCGAGAATCTTTGGTGGATAATTTCTGGTAATGATGTGATATCTAAAAAGTTACGGCGTAGTGTAGCGATCGTTTCCTCTTCATGGGCAAGATAGAGTAGTATACTTGTTTCATCTAATGAATCAATGATAGTGCGATTCAGATGATTTGCAGTTTTCGGCTTTTTCCGCATTTCTTCCACATAAACCTGATACCGAAAGTGATAGATCTGATACTTTTCCTCAGGCGTTATTGCGATTTTTACTGCTGCCATTTTCACAAACCTAAAGCGTGAATATGTTTAGTAAATCTGCTGAATAACTGAGTTCATGACTGAGTTCATACTGAGTTTATGACTGAGAATACTTGACTTTTATTCATGTCATAGCAAATGTATTAAATGATCCAAAAAAAAGACTTAGCAATGCTAAGCCTTTGAGAGGAGTATGTGATATGGCAGTAAATATGAAAGTGAGAAAGAACTCTAAAAAGCTAGGATTTTGAGTTCCAAGTTTTATCTATTTTAATTGTCCTAGCCTTTGCTATATATCAGCATAAGGACAGCACAACTACAGGATACAAAACTTGCACGATGTTAGCACCTAACAAGCGTTAGGAATTCCTGGATAAGTTCCAGCCATTCGTGAACGAGAATCACGATTTCTGTCGATCGAAGATCTTACATCAAGCATCTGTAATGCCTCGCCATTCACCTCTACGCTAGGACGCTGACGAGACGATTGCAACGCAACACAGCCAAGTGTGGCAGAAAACTCGTTCATTAGGGCTTCGCAGTCAGCAGGTGCAGAATCTGCCAATACGGGTTCGCAATCAACACCTGTTTGACGAGTACGTTCTGATTCTAATTCCTCTCCAAAGTGCTTCTGATACAGCACTTGAGTCAAGGTATAGGCTTGTAGCAAGGAGTGATAGTCTGCTTCATCTCGTACCCCAAAATAAGGAAAATGATGGACTAAACGCCCAAACAGTAATTGGCAATCTGCTGCGTACTTACTGGTATCTAAAATATGCTGATGCCACACTTCGTCAATGTCACGGCTAGGTGCCAACTGTAACGAAGGATAGTGGTTCACTAAATACAGAAATCTCAGATAACGGGCGATCGACTTTACAGTTTTCGCTTTTGTCCATTTAGGCCCTGTCTGAGAAAACATCAGTTGGTATGCAATTGGGCCGAGATCAAGTAAGCGAACTTTTTCCAGGAACAAGGTGATTTGATTCATTTGTAACTCAGTCATGGGGGGCTGTTGAATGACCGACATTAAACGGACTCCTTAATGCAAACACGCAAAGCGGAGAACATCGGCATAGACTACTCTTGCAATAAACTACAGGCAAACAATCTAGATTTCCTGGTATTTTTGCAGAGATATTTTTGATGCAGGGAGTTATTTAATAAATAGCAACCTGTTTTAGGAATGGGTCAACTTTTCACTGGAGTTATTTAAAATATGGCAATCGTTAGAGGAACATCAGTTAGAAAAACATCAAGCAAACCTTCAACTGAAAATCTAGGGCACAGAAAAACGCACCAATTATCCGACGCAATCTGCACCCTCACAATACGCTCGCAATAACTTGGTGCAGTGTTCGATCGCCCCTAGATGAGCAATTTCGTATCCGTGGGTGTTTTGGGTGGGAAACCCTAAGCAGGCAGCACGAGGCACATGGCCAAACTTCATGGCGATCGATCCGTCACTGCCGAACCCGCTGATGGCAGCAAATTGAATGGGAATCTTGTTCTGCTTAGCAATCTGCTGAATTTGTTTGTTCAGTCCTTCATCATACAAACCATAGGCATCCTGGGACAGCAGCACTGGAGCCGCGCCGTCTTCAATGGGATATTCTGAAGATAAAGGGCAAATTTCTAAGGCAATGAGCGCATCTAAATGCTGACGCTGGGTAAAATACATTGCCCCGATCGCCCCCACTTCTTCCTTCGCCGAAGCAACCAAATACACATCGATCGCAGGCTGCTTCAAAGACGCTGCCAGTGCCAGCAAAATGGCAACAGATGCTTTGTTGTCTAACGTGTAGCTAGCAATATAATCATTCATGCGAAAGGGTCGCTTGCGGTGTTTGCCAATCACCATTCGCGTTCCTGGACGAATTCCAGCTAATTCTAATTCATCTGTTGTACATTTTGTTTCCACCCAAGCATCTTCCCAG
>PVWD01000418.1 GCA_003003615.1 filamentous cyanobacterium CCP2
TCTTTCAGCCAAAACTCACAATCAAACCGCCCCACCCCATTCCCCCCCTGCTGACTAAACTGACGACCGAACCCAAAAAGCCCAAACCGCCTGCCCTACCGCCCCGCGAAGAACTCACGGGTGAGCAAATTAAGCAGGGACGAGAAGCGATCGGCTGGAGTCGCAAACAGTTGGGCGGTTTTCTAGATCTCAGTGCCGACTACATTGACAAACTGGAACGGGGCGATCGGTTGGTTACGCCGGAGTTGGAAGCAAAGATTAGAAAGTTGTTGAAACTGGCTTGAAACTGCTTAGATTAGGCAGACAAAATGCCCACCCCCAAGCATTTAAAAGTTCAAATCTAATCCTCTAAAGAAGAGACAAATTAAGACAAGTACCTCCGTACTGCGTCACTTCATACGACTGGAACGCTCGATCGCAACCAAAAACCGGATCAAACCGATCGCCTGAGACAACTAAGACAAACCTCTCCGAATCGTCTCACCAATCGATCGCCAGATCAAACATACTCTTTCAGCAAAACCCTGTTGCAGCAAGGTATTTAGCTCTGTGTTTATTTAGAACATCTGTCTTATTTCCTTTGTCTCAACTTGTCTTACCTTACCCCTTGTCTTAAGACAATTAGTTCGCAAAATAGGCTGCAAACCTTCATGGATTAAGGCATTGAGAAAGAGACAAAGCAGTCTGTATTGTCTCACCTGTTATCCGGATCGCTTCACTTTCCCCTCCGGATCGGCTCACCTTTGTATGAAAGAAAGCCCCCCAACACAAGCCTTTCAGCCCCATAAGACAACCTGATCAGATCGATCAGATCGATCGGTTCACCCATGCCGTTTTCTGCCTTCTGACAGAATTAACCGCTACAGGTAGCGTCAGAGGAGGTGTAGTATCGCTACATCTACAGCAGCATTGCTCAATTCCCTAGAAAATCAAACAAGTGTAGCGTTGCGCTATGTCCAGGAAAGTGATGATCCATTTTTGGCTCTCTTTCCCCATCGGTTTGACTATATCTATGCCAAACATCCTGATCCAGGACAAAAGCCAGACTGGAAAACCGAAACCCGCTATCCCTTGTCCGATCGCCTGATTCAGCAAGGGGCTTACCTATATGGTGTGCGATTCGGCAAACAAACTCAGTATTGTTTGTTAGATATTGACATCAACAGCCCATATCATCCCCGACGCGATGCCCTGGCTATTTCACGCCTTGTTGCCTCCCTGGAACCCCTAGGACTCACCAGCTATATTGCCTGCCAATCCAGCAATAGTGGCGGACTGCATCTTTACTTTCCCTTTGAACCAGCCCAACCTTCCTGGAAGCTGGCTGCGGCTGTGACTGCCCTCCTGTCGAACAGTGGTTTTAAGCTGAATCCAGGACAGCTAGAGGTTTTCCCGAATCCGAAACCTTATGTTGCAGGGGGTCATCCGACTCGGTTTAATGCCCATCGGTTGCCCTTGCAGGCAGGCTTCTGGTTGCTCAATTCAGCATTTGAACCTGTTTGGAGCGATCGGCTTAGCTTTGTGAACCAGTGGCAATTTGCTGAGGCGAAAAATGATTTAACGGAGATCGCGCTAGAACGAGTCTTAAAGCAGGCAAAACGCCAACCTTATCAGGTTTCCCATCGGGCTGAGAAATTCCTGAATGACTTGAATGCAGAAATTGAAGTGGGCTGGACAGGTTACGGACAAACGAATTGGCTCCTCGGACGGATCGCCCTTCGCACCTATGTATTTCACCCTGTACTGTGTGGCGGAATGCCCCTGACCGGACAGGCATTAGTCAATGAAGTGGTGCAAATTGCCCGATCGCTACCGGGCTATGGCGAGTGGTGCCAGCATCAGCATGAAATTGTTGATCGGGTTGAGGAATGGGTGCGTTGTGTTGAAAACAGCCATTACTTTCCCTATGGCTCAAAAAAATCAGCAGGATCGATCGGCAATATTCAGCCTGACGATCCAGGAAATTCCTTAACCTGGAACCAAAAGCAATCCAACGCAACCAGAGAAAAGATCAAGGCTGCGATCGGTTCTTTACTTGAGACAAACTCCCTTCCTTCCGGGATCACCGATCGGTTTCGGGAATTAACTCAGTTTGGCATTAGTGGCACTTCTCTCTATCGCCATCGGGATCTCTGGCATCCCAACGACTTAAGTACCAATCAAGAAGATCCATTAGAAAATCTACTGGAAGATGATAAGACAGATTGTAAAGACAGCTTTAAAGTCGATCGTTCAACGAATCCTTTAAATGATCCCGTTCATGATCCCAGTTCTGATCCCCACAATGATCCTGATCGCGATCAAGTTGACACTCCAAAAAGTGATCCACTATGTGATCCATTGAATGATCTAAAAAGAGAGAATCTTAGCAATTCGATCGAGCCACAGGGAAAGACTGAAAAGGTGAATTCAAAAGACTGGCAAATCAGATCAACTTCCTCGCTTAACCTGCTTCCCAAAGCCTCTGATAGTTGTACAAGCTTATTCACTTCCAATGGGTGTAATCCCAGAACTGAAGCAGCTTTGACTCAATCAGAACTGCGATCGTCTTCAAAAACAGCGTGTAATCCCTTACACAGTCTCATAAACAGTCTCACTTTCCTGGATTCCAAACTTTTCTCTTTCACCTAACCTAACCCCCAGTTCCCTCGGCACCTAGTTCCCTCAGTACCCAGTCCTTTCTTTGCGATCGCGAAAGATGAAGTTAAGATGAGTAGTCTTTTCCTGTAGAGTCTCAGTGTGTCAGAGTAAAGGATGAAAGTACTGAACTATCTGCCGGAATTGGGCAGATGGGTATTGTAGATCTCCTTGTTGCATGACTCTACTAGAGTTTTTCAGGTCATTACACTGTAAAAGCCTGTTTTTCTACTCGTTATGGGGTACAAAATCCAGAAGCTTGTCGCTTTGGGTGAGTTCTGAGTAACACTGCCAAACATCTCGTCACAGGATGCCATTTGCATCATGATTGGTTCTACATTAAGCGGTCGCTACAAAGTTTCTAATGTTTTGGGTGCAGGCGGCATGGGGCGAACCTATGTTGCACAGGATATGCTACGTCCTGGTCATCCAACCTGTGTGGTTAAGCAACTCAAGCCTGCTAGCGATGATGCAGGGGTATTGGAAATTGCCAGACGGCTATTTGGCACGGAAGCAGAGATCCTGGAACGATTGGGAAACCATGACCAAGTTCCCAGACTGTTGGCATACTTTGAGCAAGATCAAGAATTTTATTTAGTCCAAGAATTCATAGATGGGCATCCCCTCAGTTTTGAGTTGCCCCAAGGCCAAACCTGGAATGAAGAACGGGTAATTATCCTATTACAAGAGATTTTGAGCGTTCTGGCATTCATCCACGAACAGAACGTTATTCACCGGGATATTAAACCCGATAACATTATTCGTCGTCAGCGAGATAATCGGCTTGTTCTGATTGACTTTGGAGCCGTGAAACAGGTGCGCTTGCAGCAGCCGACGATCGTGGGTCAAGCGAGCGTGACAGTGGCGATCGGCACTCCTGGCTATATGCCAACGGAGCAATCCAGCGGGAAACCTCGCCCCAGCAGCGATATCTATGCAGTGGGCATGATTGGCATTCAGGCATTGACCGGAATGATGCCCACTTATCTGCATGAAGATGATGATGGTGAAGTGGTTTGGCAGCATCTCACTCAAGTCAGCGACGGCTTAGCCCACATCATTAACAAAATGGTGCGGCACTATTTCAAGCACCGCTATCAAACTGCAATGGAAGCACTCCAAGCCCTTCAGCAGTTGACCAACGGGTTGCCGATTGGTGCGACTAGTGCAGACTTGGCATCAACCCAGGTCGCCTCAGGTTGGGCTTCTCGCACTTCTTCACCTTACTCTTCCCCTCAGTCTTCGCCCTATTCCTCTTCCCCTCCCGTTCATACCCCACCGCTCCCAACGCCCTTTCCTACCGTTCCAGCCCCTCTGCCCACGCCCTATCCTGCTGCTGCCCAAGCAACTCCACCCAGCACGCCATCCGCTCCAATTACTGGCAGCACCTCTACCTCTGGCATTCCGCCCACTCAGCACGCCCCGATCGCTTCCAACCCCAGCATTCCGCCTACCCAAGCGGTTTCCCCCAGTATGCCTTCTGTGCCCAGCGTTCCCCCCACGCGATCGGTTTCAGAAGTCCCGGCAACCCATGTCGCATCCAACGGTAATCTGTCTGCAAACGGCGGCGTGAATGCTTACGGGGTAAATGCCTATGCCAATGGACATGCATTTCGTCCGGGTAATCCCTTGTATGCGTCTCACCCAATCACTCAGGGACAAGAACCGCACACGACCCCCATGCCAAATCAAGGGGCGATCGGACTGCAACCTGGAACCCAGCAGGAGAACAAACCCTCTGCCAAGGTGATACTGATTGGGGGTGGGATTGCGATACTGC
>PVWD01000419.1 GCA_003003615.1 filamentous cyanobacterium CCP2
TGGTGATTACGGCCGCCAAGATTTCTCCGCTTGCCTCATCGACTCCCAAGTGCAGTTTGCGCCAAGTGCGTCGTTTATCGCCAGTTGTGTTTCACGCAAGAGAATCTGAGCACGTTCAATCCGTTTGGAAAGCAGATATTGATGCGGGGGCAAACCTGTCGATTGTTTGAATGCTCGTGCAAAGCGATACGGACTCATTTGTACCATTGTGGCCAACTCACTCAGCGTCACATCCTGCTCCAGTCGATTGTGGATGTGGGCGATCGCTTGCTGAAGCTTCTGAGGTGGCAGTTTAGTTACCGCATCCTGAACAAGTGGATGATGGTTAGATGAATATTGTCGGAGCAGATGGGTTGCCAGAATGTGAATGACAGATTCAACATAGATCACATTTGGTAGAGCTAACTGAAACTCATTCAGCATTGCAACTCCGAGTTGATGAACGAACGGATCTCGCGCCGCCCACTGCTCAATGATTTCTATAGGTTTCCCCATCAATTCATCGGCAAGTTGCTCAAGCCATAATGGCTCAATGCTGATCACAATCATTTCCATCTGCCGTTCCTGCGTCGCCTCGTGCGGCAGGTTTGCAGGCAAAACGGATACATGTCCTGAGCGAATGTGCTGGTGCTTCTGCTGCCCAGATGCAGTTTGCCACTTTACATGGAGTGAGACATCCCCAAACGGAATGGCAATTTTGCAGTAAGGATCGGTATGTTCCGGGAAATACGCTGGGGTGCTGGAAGCAAGAGAGACACCGCCGCTGGGCGATCGCACCATTTGCTCAAGCACCAAGGGAGGATTCTCGCCTGGAATCTGACAAAGTAGACTGTCCAGTGGCATGTCTTAATTCAGTAGTCCTTCAACTTCATACCTATTCATTCTGCGCTGTTTCACCTGGAATAATTTTGCTCAAACCAGTCCTTTATAGCCATAGTAGAGACAAGCCATGCTGCCAACGATATAGACAAACCAGGTGAGGAAAAATCCGGTAGCTCGTGCGATCGAGGGGCCATACACGGTGATCAACCCGTAGGCATGGGCAATCCGGGCGATCGTCAATACGCTGCCCAGTAACCATATCAGCCAGGCTTGAGCTTGCATCAGTTCTAGTGCCACAATCAATAGCAGTGCCTGTGGGACGTACTCAGCAAAATTGCCATGCGCTCGAACTTTGCGCTGCAAGGCTCCTGCATCAATTTCACTCTTTTGGCGTTGCTGCTGCGACAATCGTTCGACTATCAGCACCCAAGGGCTGGGGTTAGACAGTGGATCAGATTGCATCACCACGTCTTCTTTTGACTCCCCATGCCACACGCTTGCTTTCACTCGCTCCGATGCGGCAATGTAGGAAAGGACAAAGGCAATCAATCCATTCAATCCAATGAACAGGGTTGAAATTGGCACGAGACTAGCATTCATAGGAGGGGTAGAAGTCGTAATTAAAGGGATACTGTCAACCTTACAAAACCTTGCGCCGTTTGTCTTTCCAATTCTTGAGGGTCAGCCGTATGATTCTGAAAGAACAGTTGATGGAGCAAGTATTTTCAGTGACCGATCGAAGACTGCCGCTCGATCGTGCCCCCGTAACTCAACGCTTCCCGCTGCCACAGAAATGTAGCCATTGCAACCTTTAAAGAAATCCACCCAGAAGCTTAATTTTCTGGAGTTTAGCAAGCGATATACTTTGGGAGATGACTGACAGTCCTTCGTCGAGGGGAGTTTAATGATCCATCTCGATCAATTAATTGCCGCGTTGATGCAGGGGGTAATCGAAAATACCGGAGCCGAAACTGGCGTTCTGGTTCTTCTGAAAGAGAATCAACTCACTGTAGTGGCTCAATGCAATGGAAATAGACAGTGTGACCTGGAAAAGCTTGCTGTTGCTGACTGTGCAACCATTCCTGTCTCCGTTATTTACTCGGTAGAACGCACTCAAGAAACGCTGGTGTTTGATGATGCAGTCAGCGAACCGTCTTTTTCAACTGATCCGTATATTCAACGCCAACAGACGCGATCGCTCCTTTGTATGCCAATTCTCCAGCCAAGTCAGCTTGTCGGCATCCTTTATCTGGAGAACAATCTCAGTACCGGAGTGTTTACCCGCGATCGCTTACAAGTCCTCAAATTGTTGATGGCTCAGGCAGCAATTTCACTAGAAAATGCTCGACTGTATCAGCAGTTAGAAAACTATGCCGAAACCCTGGAAAAGAAAGTAGAAGAGCGAACTCAAGCCTTGCAGCAGGAGATCGCGGAACGTCAACAGACCGAAGCCGCGTTGAGACAAAGTGAAGCGAATTATCGCAACCTGCTCCAAACCGCGAATTCCGTTATCATTCGCTATGATCCGCAAGGACGAATTCGATACATCAACGATTATGGGGTGAAACTCCTGGGCTATGAAGAACATCAGATTTTAGGGCGAACCTTATTTGAAACCATCATTCCAGACATCGAAACCTCTGGACGCGATGTGAAACCTTTTGTCCACGATTTACTTCGTAATCCTCAATTGTACCCGCAAGGCGAGGGTGAAAACCTGTGTCGAGACGGACGGCGAGTTTGGATGGTCTGGTCGAATCAAGCCATCTTCAATGAACAGGGAGAGGTCGTTGAAATTTTATCGGTGGGCAATGACACTACTCAGCGCAGACAAGCAGAAGAAGCATTACAACGCAGTGAAGCCAAGTTCCGAACGATCTTTGAAAACTCGCAGATCGGTATCTTCCGAGTCCGCATCTGTGATGGCTTAATTCTCGATGCCAATCAACGCTTTGCCAATCTGTATGGCTTTGACTCACCAGAGGAGATGATTGGGCTTGAAAGCACCACAAGCTATTATGTAAATCCCAGCGAACGCCAACAATTCCTTGAGTTGCTGAAGCGTGATAAGGAAGTGCGAAGCTATGAAGTCCAGATGCGAAAACGAGATGGGACAGTATTTTGGGGACTTTTTTCTTCTTATCTGAATGCAGCTAATGGATACATCGAAGGCGTGATGGCGGATATTAGCGATCACAAACAAGCAGAAGAGGCATTACAACGCAGTGAAGCTAAATTCCGAGCTATCTTTGCAAACTCCCAGGTTGGCATCTACCGCACCCGCATCTGTGATGGCTTAATTCTTGATGCCAATCAACGCTTTGCCAATCTGTTTGGCTTTGATTCACCCCAAGAGATCATTGGGTTGGAACACACCATAGGCTATTGGGTCAATCCCACCGATCGCGAACGAGGCATTGAGGTAATGAAGCGGGATGGGGAAGTGCGAAGCTTTGAAGCACAGATGCGAAAACGAGATGGGACAGTGTTTTGGGGGCTTTTCTCTTCCTATTTGAATGCAGATGATGACTACATTGAAGGGGTGCTTGCAGATGTTAGCGATCGCAAACGAGCGGAAGTCGCTCTACAAACGAGTGAAGAACGACTACGCTTAGCCTTAACCGCTTCAAATCAAGGACTCTACGATCTCAATATTAAAACTGAAGAAGTTGTGGTTAGCCCAGGATACGCTTTAATGTTGGGCTACGATCCAGCAACATTTCATGTGACCAAATCTAAGTGGATTGAGAGTTTGCATCCTGACGACAGAGAATCAGTGACTGCAACTTACCATGCTTGTCTTACTGGAGAAATCCCCAACTATCAAGTAGAGTATCGCCGTCGTACCCAGGATGGTCAGTGGAAATGGATTCTTTCTGTCGGCAAAATTGTTGCCTGGAATGAATTTGGTGAACCCATTCGAGCGTTGGGAGTGGTTACGGATATCGACGATCGCAAACAGGCAGAAGCCGCTTCAATTATTGAAGAACGTAACCGCATGGCACGCGAAATTCACGATACACTCGCTCAGGCGTTTACAGGCATTCTGGCTCAGGTGGGAGCGGCAAAACAGGTGCTAACGGATGATGTAGAAGCAACTCAGGCACACCTGGATCTGATCAAAGAATTGGCGCGCACTGGACTGTCTGAAGCACGGCGATCGGTCGTGGCACTCCGTCCTCAGCTTTTAGAGGAGGGCAGTTTACAGAGCGCTCTCCATCGTCTCGTAACTCAACTCAGAGCGGCTGCAAACGATACCACTTTGTATTATGAAGTCAAGGGGACAGCGTATGCTCTATCAACTGAAGTAGAGAGTAACCTACTGCGGATTGGGCAGGAAGCCCTAACCAATGTGCTCAAACATGCCAATGCTGACGAGATTCGAGTGGAGCTAATCTACGATCGCGATCAGGTTTGCTTGCGCGTGCAAGACAATGGACAGGGCTTTGGAGTCGGGAATATTCCAGCCTCTGAGGGTTTTGGCTTACTCGGCATGAGCGAACGGGCAGAGCGCATCGGCGCACAACTGACGATTAGGAGTCAGCCTGGGCAGGGAACAGAGATTATTGTTGTGGTTGGGGTGTAGGGTGTGGGG
>PVWD01000112.1 GCA_003003615.1 filamentous cyanobacterium CCP2
GAAATCATGCGAATCTATGTGCGATCGATGACCCTCTAAGTCAGGACGTACAGCAGTGTGCCCCTAGCAGATCTCTCTTGTGGGGTGGGCATCTTGCCCGCCCATTTCTACTTCTTGTGGGGTGAGCATCTTGCCTGCCCATTTCTCTCTTTGGGGTGAGCATCTTGCCCGCCCATTCAACTGAACAATAAGTTCTCAAATTGATTGCGATCAAGTGAATTTTTTCGCGCTTCTGGTATCTTCGTTCCAATCACTGTCGAGGAACAGCTTAGATCCCAACATGACTACTCCTATTCGCCTCCTAATTGCAGATGATCACCCCTCCATGCGCGAAGGCTTGTCTGCCCTGTTAGAAAAGCAGTCCGACTTTCAAGTGGTGGCCCTGGCGCAAAATGGCGTTGATGCGATCGCCAAATACCGCCAATATCGCCCCGATGTCTTGCTAACGGATTTGCGGATGCCGGAAATGGAAGGAGCAGAGGCAGTCACTGTTCTAAGAACTGAGTTTCCTGATGCCCGAATTATCATTCTTACCACCTATGATGGCAATGAAGATATCTATCGAGCCTTGCGGGCTGGAGCATCTGGCTATTTGCTAAAAGATGCCCCCTGCCAAGAACTGTTTGAAGCAATTCGTAGGGTGTACATTGGGCAAAAATACATGATGTTATCGGTAGCCCAAAAACTGACTGAACGCTTCTCTGACTCTGAACTGACCGATCGCGAGTTAGAAGTCTTACGGCTCATGGTGCAAGGTAAGAATAACCGTGCGATCGGTGAGGAACTCTTTATTGTTGAAGGCACCGTGAAATATCATGTGCGAAACATATTGGAAAAGCTCGGAGCTAGCGATCGGACTCAAGCCGTTACGATCGCCCTTAAACGGGGTTTGGCCCGCCTGTAGAAAGGGACTACCACCCCTTCCATAATCCCCCCGTTACATTCATGGCTGTGCCGCTAATCCAGTCTCCTGACTCCGCCAACAAATAGCTCACCGCCTGAGCCACCGGACTTGGGCCAACAATGCCCAGGGGAAACTGCTGCTTGTAGGCATCTTTTTCTGCCTGAGTCATGTTGATATCGGTTCCAGTACCAATCATGCCAGGAAGAATGCAGTTCAGCAGGATGCCGTAGGCTTCCAGTTGGGTTGCCAAACTAGTCGTCATGCCAATTAATCCGGCTTTGGCAGCAGAATAGGCGGGCGTGTGTTCTGGAAAAGGCCGATGAGCAGAAATCGAGCTAATGGTGACAATTTTCCCCCTGCGCCGTTCCATCATATGGGGCAAAACTGCCTGAATCATCCACCACGGCCCATTCAAATCAACCTCAATTACCTTGCGCCATTCCTCCTCTGTAATTTCCCATGCCAACCCTTTCGGTGCATCTAACCCTGCCACATTGACAAGGGAATCAATTCGCCCAAAATCTTGAAGAATCGCCTCAATCAACCTCTTCACCGCCCCCGTATCCGCAATATCAACATAATAGGATTTCGCTTTCCGGCTGTCGCTGTCTAAACTCAGTTGCACCGCCTTCACTTTTTCATCCTGAATGTCTGCTAATGCTAAAGTTGCACCTTGTTGGAACAATTGCCGAGCAATACATTCACCAATTCCTTGGGCTGAACCTGTCACAATCACAATTTGTTCTGAGATCGATCGACTGAGCGTATTTTCCATGTCGTGTGTTCTGCTTTCTTACAGGTAATTTAGCATCGAATTGGGTACGTCAAATACTCAAGCGATCGAGGTTTAAGGATAATAAACTAATTATACGAATCGTCCCAATATTAAGTGACAAGGCTGAAAAATTGGGTTAAAACCGGATTAATTCCCCTATTTTTAATCCTATGGAAACAATTACGGCTGCAACGATCGCCACCCTTGCTTTTCAAAAATTTATTGAGGCGGGTGCAGGTGAACTGGCAAAGCAATTTACCCAGGATGCACTTAAAAAAATGGATGATTTGCGAAAGCTGGTCTGGTCAAAGCTAATTAGCCGCGATCCAGATCTGCGACCCACTGCACAGGCGATCGAGCAATCTCACAAAATTACGCCAGAACAAATGGAGGAGATTACCGCCCATTTGCAGATTGCCATGAGGAAGGAACCGCAGTTTGCCCAACAGGTGCAGACGATCGCGCATGAGATTACATTAATGCAGATTGAAGACAATAGCAGCATGAGCCAGATTAATTACGGTGGCACGAATTATCAGGTGAAGACTGGAGTAGATAATACGAATTTTTTTGGCGGAACCCACAATCATGGTCAGTAGGGGCGAAGCATTTGCGTTTGAATTTGTTTGACTGGGCGGGCAAGATGCCCACCCCACAAGAGGTAGGGGAGAAGCTTTGTCCTAGCTGGGCAGGCAAGATGCCCACCCCACAAGAGTTCCGGTGGATTAAATTCGTATTCCTTGGCGGACATTTTTTATGAATGATCAAACCAATTATGGTGGTACGAACTATCAGGTTAATACGGGTGAGAACAACACCAATATTTTTTATCCTGAGCCGGAAGCTCCGATCGTCGGGATTCCCCACAACCTTCCGCTGACTCATGTTGAGGCGTTTGTGGGTCGATCGCAGGAATTGGAACAACTTCATCAGCAATTACAGCAAGACAACCGACTGGCGATTACGGCAATTTCGGGGATGGGGGGCATTGGCAAGACGGAGTTGGCGTTGCAGTATGCGCGGCATCATCTGGAGCAGGAAACCTATCCGGGTGGGGTGTGCTGGTTACGGGCGCGGGAGTCGGATGTGGGGACTCAGATTGTCAGTTTTGCCCGCAGTCGGTTGGGCTTGAAAGTACCGGAAGGCTTGGATTTGCAGGAGCAGATGGGCTGGTGTTGGCAGCATTGGCGCGAGGGAGCGGTGTTGCTGATTCTGGATGATGTGACGGATTATGGACTGGTTCAACCCTATTTGCCCTCTGCCGATCGCTTCAAGCTATTGATTACGACGCGGTTGCAGTTAGGGAAATCGTTTCAGCAATTAGAAATCCAAGTGTTGCAGGAAGCGGCGGCTCTGGAGTTGTTGCGGGCACTGACGGATGCGGAACGGATCGATCGCCAGTTAGAAACCGCCAAGCAGTTGTGTCAATGGTTGGGCTACTTGCCCTTAGGATTGGAGCTAGTCGGGCGATATCTGGCGCAGAAACCGGATCTGGCTTTGGACGAAATGCTGCAACGGCTGGAGGCAAAACGGCTGGATGCCAGGGCATTGAAACGGGTGGCAGATGGGATGACGGCTCAGTTGGGTGTGGCGGCTGCTTTTGAGTTGAGTTGGCAAGAGTTGGAGGGCGCGGCGCAGGAACTCTGCTATTTGCTGGGCTGGTTTGGATTGGCTCCGGTACAGTGGCAGTGGGTGGAATCGTGTTTTGCAGATGGCGATCCAGAAGATCTGGAAGACTTGAGAGATAACCAGTTGATCCGGTTGAGCCTGCTGCAACGATCGGGGGAACGCACCTACCTGCTGCACCAACTGATCCGCGAGTTCTTTCAGGCAAAGTCGATCGCCTATCCCCATCCTGAAGCAGTTGATGAGTTGAAGCGATCGATTTGTCGCGTCATGGTAACCATTGCCCCCACCGTTTCCGAAATACCAACTTCAATGGAAATCGCTCGACTGACTCCTGCCATTCCCCATCTAGAAGCTGCGGCCCAACACCTGATCGATTTTTACAGTGATGAAGATTTGCTTGGAGCATCGACTAGAGTTGCTCGGTTTTATGCAGGACAGGGACAGTACCAGCAGGCAGAACCTTGGTATATTGCTGCTTACAATACAGTAAGCCAACGGTTTGGAGTAAGTAATCCTGATGTGGCAATCAGTCTCGATAATTTAGCAGGACTCTATCGATCGCAGGGACGATACAGTGAAGCGGAACCGCTCAATCTCCGCGCACTCTCAATATGGGAACAACAGCCAGGAGAAAATCATGTAAGTGTGGCAACTAGTTTCAACAATCTGGCAGCACTTTATCGATCGCAAGGACGATACAGCGAAGCAGAGCCGCTTTATCTCCGAGCACTTTCAATTTGGGAACAACGGTTAGGAGAAAACCATCCAGATGTAGCAACCAACCTCAACAATTTGGCAGAACTTTATTATGCACAAAAACGATACAGTGAAGCGGAACCGCTCAATCTCCGCGCACTCTCAATACGAGAGCAACAGTTAGGAGAGAACCATCCGGATGTGGCAATCAGTCTCAACAATCTGGCAGAACTTTATCGATCGCAAGGACGATATAGCGAAGCCAAACCGCTTTTGGTTCGTTCACTTTGGATTCGGAGGAACCATTTGGGAGAGAAGCATCCTCATGTGGCAGATAGTCTCAACAATCTAGCATTACTTTACTATTCGCAGCGACAATACAATAAAGCCGAACCTCTTTTGGTTCAAGCACTTTCGATTCGGGAGCAACAGTTAGGAGAAAATCATCCAGATGTAGCAATCAGTCTCAACAATCTGGCAGGACTCTATCGAGTGCAAGGACGATACAGCGAATCGGAGCTGCTCCATCTCCGGGCACTTTCGATCCGAGAGCAACAGTTAGGAGAGAACCATCCGGATGTGGCAGCCCATCTTAACAATCTGGCAGAAGTTTATCGATCGCAAGGACGGTACAGTGAAGCGGAATCACTTTATCTCCGAGCACTTTCAATTCGGGAACAACGGTTAGGAGAAACCCATCCAGATGTAGCAATCAGTCTCAACAATCTGGCAGGACTTTACTACTCGCAATATCGCTACAGTGAAGCTGAACGGCTCTATACTCAGGCATTAGCGGTTTTGTTCAATAGCCTCGGAGCAACCAATCCCAATACACAAACGACTTTGAATAATTTTCTCTACTTCTTGCAGCAAGTAATGGAAGCAGGGCAAACCACGCAACTTTCGGATCATCCGCTGACGCAAGATTTAATCAAGCAACTGCGACAACAGTTAGGGAAAACGGAGGAATGAAGAGAGGCAATCTATCCCGCTTGTCGAACTTCAGAAACTGGAGGGGCGATTCCTTTCCTTCGGAACGCTACGCGAACGGAGAGCTACGCTAACGAGCAACTGACTTTCAGGTAGGATAGAAACATCTGGATTTTATTCGTGCCAATCAACTTATGGATTGCTATGCCTAGAGAAACTTCTGCTTTTCAGCAGGCGATCGAAACCGTTGAAGCCTTACCTTTAGAAGATCAAGCCGTCTTAGTGGACATTATTCGACAGCGATTAAAGCAACAACAACGGGAAGAACTGCTTCAGCGAGTTGCAGAGACTGAACGAGACTATGCCGCAGGTAACGTTAAACGCGGATCAGTCGTAGACCTGATGGCGGAGCTAGATGACTAATGCAACTGGTTTGGAGCCAAGGGTTTAGTCGAGAGCTAAAACGGCTGATTCGTCGCAATCCACAACTGAGAAAGCCGATCGAACAAATATTACAGAAACTCTCCGAAAACCCATTTCACCCAGGCTTACGAACCCATAAACTCAAAGGAGATCTCGTTGGACGGTGGGCTTGCTCAATTGATTACAGCAATCGGATTATATTCAGATTTGTGCAAAACCCAGATTCAAGCGAAGAAGAGATTCTGCTGCTAACACTCGGATCTCATGATGAAGTTTACTAATCAGAGCAGCGATTAGGCAAAAAACATCCGAATACGATAAGGGGCGATTCCTTTCCTTCGGAACGCTACGCGAACGGAGAGCTACGCTAACGAGCCACTGAGGCAACCACCAGGAAAAATGGGGGAATGAGGAAGGGCGATCTATCCCGCTTGTCAAACTTCAGAAACTGGAGGGGCGATCGGTTCTGTCTTTCAGCTTGCTTCGATCGCTGAAGTTCCCGGTTCACCCCAAACTTCAGGCAAAAGCCTGACCCACGATTGCGGTACCGAAACCACATCTAGCGTTTCGCCCTGTTGAAAAATCTCCAGCGTGTAGCCTGGTTCTGGCTGCTTCGTCGTAGCAGGTAAACAATCAACAATCACCGCTCGATCGCCTGCCTTCAGTTCACTATTCGGAATATCTCGCTGCAACACCACCCAATGAAACAATGCGTCCGTCGTCATTTGTCTCAATTCTCCCTGTCTGTATCGGTACTCCTTGATTTGTCTGGATACAACGTAACGAACCGAGTCGTACTTGAACCTTCATCTTGCTGCCAAATTGTAATGACCTCAAGCCGCTGTCCATTCAACCCGACCCACTCGCTCTTGACCTTAAAACGGGTTCCCCAGTCCGTCCGAGTCACCTCTGCTATTTCTGCACTCTCCATTGCCTTGAGTATATCCCGCTTCAGCAATTGCCAGTTTTGCAACTTGTATCCGGCACGGGCTAAAAATTCAGACTTATCATCTTCAGCTTGATAAACAAGAAGGTAATGAGTCAATTTTCGATCTTGGATAACCAAGCCCGACGGCATTTTCATTGAATGTATCTAACGATTCGTAAACCCTTATCATACCTACCGATTTCAGGGAACGGGGAAATGAAGAGGAGCGTTCTATCCTGTTTGTCGAACGTCCGAACCTGGAGGGGCGATCGAGGAATGGGGCGATAAACTGATGATGGAGAGCAATGGATTTCAAGATGGATGAAAATGCATTCAAGCAACTGGTTAAAGACAGTGTACGAGAAGTTTTGCGGGAAGAACGATTAAAACTATGTCAGGTTTTGATCCCCTTCGTCAGCGGCAAAGAAATGCAGGAAATTCAAGAAAAGCTCGGCTCCCCCTCAGATTATGACAAGACCGAGTTCGTGAACATGACAGATTGGGTCAAACATGTAAATCGTCCTCAGTAAAGGATCTGTCAGATTTCTAGAAAAGCTATCTGCAAAAGAAGCTGAAAAAATCCGCGAGAAACCCGCCAATCTTCTGCAATCCATCGATTCAGAAG
Source organism: filamentous cyanobacterium CCP2 (assembly GCA_003003615.1). Classification (GTDB taxonomy): domain Bacteria; phylum Cyanobacteriota; class Cyanobacteriia; order Elainellales; family Elainellaceae; genus Egbenema. The sequence continues at coordinate 6,911 of PVWD01000112.1, forward strand.
GAATCGTTCCGTTCAACGAAATGGATATCAAGCGTTTGAAAGGAGAATGGCAAGGCTTTTTGAGAATGCGCGTCGGCAAAATCCGGATCGTTTTCAGAATTGATGCAGAATCAGACGAACTCCAAGTTTATGACATCGATTTTAGAGGCAACATCTACAAATCGCAGCAAATCTCGGAACCACCAACAGTACAAGAGACGATCGAGCATTTGAGCCAACCATTAGGGGAAATGGCGGAATGAAGAAGGGCGATCGGTTCCATCCCGTTTGCTGAACTTCAGATTCTTGCCCTCTGCATCAGTCCAATGTTTCCTTATACTTTTCTAGCAACTGCGGTAAATGGTCATATCCATCTACCCCAATCACCCGAATCAGCGTCGATCGCCCCTGGGCCTTTGCCTGTTGAAACGCCTCATCACCCATCTGCCCTTTAATAATGGTCAGCAGTCCGGCCGGTTGTCGCCATTCGATCGCCTGAATTTGTTCCAGCAAATACATTCCCAAACAAGCCACACAAACTGCCGCTTCTTGATGTCCCAGCGTATAATGCGCTTCTGCCAAATAGCTATAGTTCAACCCCTGAAGATACACATCCCCGGAAAACTGGGCTGCTTGTGCTCCTTTTTCCAAATGCGGAATTGCCTCCTGAGGTTGCTCCAAAATCACATAGGCAATACCAAGACTGTTGTAGCAAAGAGATTGACTTTGCCGATCGCCCAACCGCTCCGATAATGCCAAACCCTGCTGCAAATAGTGAATCGCCATCTCATAACTTTCTGGCTCAAGCCGATCGAGTTGGCGGGCAGAAAGCACCTCACTGTAACCCAAATTTGACAGCGCATTTGCTTCCCCCTGCCGATCGCCCACCTGTCGTGAAAGCACCAATGCCCGTTGGCTGTAGCGGATTGCTTCGTCGTAGTTTTTCTGCGTTGCATAAATGCGGCTGAGGTGGTTCAGGTTGGCAATTTCACAAGCTTGATCTCCTGACGTTTGGGCAATGTCTAGGGCTTGCTGATGGAACGAAATAGCCCGATCGTACTGTCCTAAAGCCGATTGGGAATAGCCAATCAACGTCAGAATTCTAGCCTTCTCCTGAGTTCCAGCAACCTGACGCAACGGCGCATCTAGGTAAGACAGCGCATCTTTGAGGTAATCCCCCGACAGCAGCGCAAACACACCACCATACAAAGGAAAATATGACTGCTGCGAAAAACTGCGAAGGATTTGCAACATCACCTGAAAGCACCCCTGAGCCAGTTTTGGGCGATCGTCTGCACTTAAACCGCTTGCCTGCTCAAAACCAACCGAAAGCTGGCTCCACAATACGGCAAAGGTGAGAAACGTTGCTACAGACTGTTTCGTGCCCCACTTTGAGTCATAGGGCTGTTTTTCAAACCAGACAATTAATCCCCGTTGAAGGTACTGAAACAGCACCACTAGTTCAGCAAACTCGCGAATGCCGATCGTCCCCTGCCGTGAAATCACCTCAGCGATCGGTTGACCATTGGCAATGGCAGCAAAAATCCGTTTGGGCAAAGCACTATCCACCCGCTCAGACCACAGCTTCCAGGGGCCCCACTGCGACGGCGTACCCTCAAACCCAATAGCACTGGGAACCTCATACACCCACTGAATGAGATAAGCCTCAAGCTGCTGCACTGCACTCAGTCCATTTTGAATACCCATACTCAGTTGATGCACATCAGACAATGTTTCTGCGGTAGATGCAGTGTCCGCCTTCACAAGTGACTGAGCGAATCCCTTGAGTCGGTCAAATGTAACACCTTGATTGCGGTTTGGGTCAACCCAGCTTAACCAAACAGAAATTCGCTCCTCTGGCTCTGCTGCCAAAATTGCCCGTGTGGCCAATGAAATCGTTTCATTTACACGCTGGGTTTTCTGATACCGTTCCCACTCCCCTTGAATCGATTGCAGTGCCCGAAATACGCGGCTAGCTTTTGCCTGTTTCAGTTCATCCGCCTGATCTAACTGTGCCTGAGTTTCATCTAAACGGGTTTGCATACAGCGTTCAAAGATTTCACCCGTTCCTACCTGCCCATCCACCAGCAGTTGATAAATTTGCTCCTTAGAACGAAGCTGTCCTTTCAACGTGATTTGGACAATGTGATCAATCAGGTTCAGGTAACGATCGCGCTCAGAGTTGGGAGTCGATGAGTCTGACATAAGCGGTTTTAGGGATGAGTGGGAGGAGCGTCCTTATTTCATTATGCGAGCAATTCTCGCAGATTGAGCCTCGTCGGTGTAAGCACGAATTTGGGTGCGGAGTTGATTGAAATCAAAATATTGAATTTGTCCGGTGCTGGCTGAATAAGCATTCCAACCGAAAATAATTGTTATTGAAACCAACAGTGGGACAATGAAACTCACCAATAAATCTCCTGCAAACGGAATCGGCAACCAGGGGCTAAAGTCGGGTTTTGGGAAAAACAATGCTCCTGCTGCAATGCCGATCGCCGCACTCCAAAATGCGACGGTTCCAGTTAACCGACGAGAATATAGCCCGTAAAGAATCGGAAAGATTGCCCCAGCGCAAACCAGATCGGCTAACAGGAATAAATACAGTACGTTGTAGCCCTGTGCTGCAATCAACACTGAGACGGCTCCAATCACAACTGCAAGAATTCGAGATAGACGCAATAAACCAGCCGATTGCATCTGTGGAAATAATCGCATGAGATCTAAGGTAAAAACGCTTGTGATGCCATTTAGGAGACTATCCAGACTACTCATCACCAAGGCTAACGCCAGAACTAATACCGTAATCGTGAACCATGAAGGTAATGCAAGCTGTTGAATCAGAGAGAAGAAAGCGCGATCGTCGTTAAAGCCAAAATTCATGGCGAGGATGCCCAGAAACCCAGCAATGAACAGCATGGGCAAAATGGCAAGAAAAGACAGCAAAAACGATCGTTTCACAATGCGATCGGTACGGCAAGCATAAATTCGTTGCCAGTTGCCCTGATTAAACATTTCTGCTGCCAGCACAGCAATCACCAGCGTAGCCCCAAACTTAATACCCGGCAAATTGTTTAAAGAGAGTAACTCAGGAGCAGACTGCTGGAGCGGTTGCAGTGCAGCCCCCAATCCGCCTAGCCCAACCACAGCAACCACAAGGCAAAGCAGCAGTAACGGCACAATCACCACAAACTGAATCGCATCTGTAAAGATCGTTGTTCCTAAACCGCCATAGGTTGTGTAAACAAAAACGGCCGTGATCACAACCAGTGCTGTCCACCCTAAAGGAACATCTGCCATGATTTGCACGGCCTTAGAAATTGCAGTCAGTTCGGCTGCCAAATAGATGAACATATAGAATACGATAATGGCAAGCGTTAGCACATACATAGCATTGCCAAAGCGATAAAGCACATACTCATTGAGTGAATGACCGTTTGGCATGAGTTGGCGAATCCGAGGGCCAATTCCGGCAAACAATGCGGCTGGGGTTGCCTGCCCAATGCAATAGCCAATAATGCCGACTAACCCGCTCGTTGCCCCGACCTCCGGTGGACTAAATAAAATCCATGCGCCCATTGCCGAAGCCACGATCGTTGCAAACGCCATCCACGACCCAAACTGATTGCGGCTGACCACATAGTCTTCCAAGTTTACTGTGCGCTTGCTGGCATAAAGCAATCCTAACAGCGCAAATCCGCCTGCTGTCACCAATGTCACCAACAGAGCGATCATCCCAATTGACATAACGGAGTCCTTTCCCCCAACTAGGCTTTGTCATTTGGCTAGAGTGCGAATTGATCTTGATCAACGCTTCCCTTCGCTGGTATTACCCAGTCTCAGGTTCCGAGGGTGTAATCTCAGCCTGGACATTTACTCAGGCACCCCTAGCTTGAGGCTGATCATACCACTTGAAGGAGAATGACTTTGCTTTTCCGGATGTTCTTAGAAAAAGCTGAATTGACATAAAGATTTAGGAGAGATGCCGTAAACCGGGTGCTGTGGCTGTAGTTAGTTTCAGTGCGATCGCCCTTCCCTTAAAAATTTTCCCCAATCATCAGGAAATCTGAGAGGAACAGGCAATTGTGAAGTGGAGATGAATCCTAGCGCAATTCTCCTGTCTAACCCAGGGCAGAGGCGAAAAACCTAGATACGAAAAATAAATATAACTAATAAGTTTTGTTTAGTTTGTTAAAAAGGTATATATTACACTTACGTTGCCATTCTGGAGTTCCGGTTATGGATTTCCTAAAAGCCATCCGGGTGGTTTCCACCCTCTTCTCCACAACTTGCATCTTTTGTTGGGTGCTCACTAGCCACTGGATTTTTGGCCCGTTGTTTACCACAGTCTTCTTCTTGGGTGGCATATTGGGCATCAGTTTGCTGGGTGTATCCATCATGGAAGAATAAGCACAGCAAAGCCGTTACCTTCATCCGTTGCTAGAGGAAGGACAAGTAAATTGTTTTCAGTTCCACTTTTTCGTCAGGGCAATCTCATCAAAGCCTACATCTGCAACCAATCTTCGATCGGGTCTGTGGATTTGACGAGATGCATTCCGGCAGCAGCAAAGCGTTGGAAGGCTGCATTCGCTGAATCGGTGAAATCCACCACATCCGGAACCACCACGGGAGATGTGCAGTCTTCCAAGAGGTAAACTTTTTGCGCTAGGGCTGGATCAGTCCCTTGAATGTCGGTCAGCAGGTCATCAATTGTCCAGGCAACGCAGTGGCTCTTGGCTTGTCCCGCAATCAGAATGGCATCAAAGCTGAGCAAGGTTTGCAGAAAAGCAGTATTTTTTTGAGCGATCGCCTGCTGATTTTGGTCTTCCAGCACTTCAGGTTTAAGCACCGAATAGTTTTCAGTCAGCGGATTTCCACCCTTAATTTCAAACAGCGTTTGGCTGTTGCGGGCGATGTTATGAAAAAAGCAGGCCTCCTCAACAGCAGAAACGATCGCATGGCCAATGCCGCCCAACATGGAATGATACGGCCAAATCGTCAGAGGAAATTTGCTGTCGTAGTGCAGCTTGCGGACATAGTGTAAAGCATAATCTTGCAATTGCTCATTATCAGGTTGCCCAATACTGGCGGCGATCGCAGGGTTCACCGTCCAGACCCCGTTTTCCACATCTTCCAGCGTGATCAGGGTCATTGCAGGGGGATGCTCTCCAGCTTCATTCACCCAAAAGACCGAGTGAAAAATTTGGGCAGCAGAGTGAGTGTCCATTGTCAGGGCAATTTGCGTAATCCGATCGAGGTGATGATAAATAAATTCACAGAGTCGCACGTTGTCCTCCACAGCTCCCATGCCCGATCGTCCACCCACAAACAGTTCAAACCCTGGAATACAGAAAGTGTTTTGCACATCGATCGCCAATAAACAAACTCGAACGCGATCGGTTGAAGCGGGGGAAAGGGTATGCTCTACTGACCAAGCCTTTGCCTCAGAAGCCCGAATTTGGTAAGGAACTCGCCAAACCTCTCCTACAGTTTCTGGCTTAAAATGGCTGGGAATGGGTTGCTGGATTACAGTACGCATTCAATCATTACCTCCAAAACAAATTTTTCCCATCATCGCTAAACTAAACAATCGTTTAACAAACCGTATCGCTCTTTTTTCTGTTGAACTATAAATGAATTAGTGAAATAAACACACTGCTCATTTTTCTCACTGTCCCCGCTTTCATCACTGCCCCCGCTTTCATCACTGTCCCCGCTTTCATCCTAGTGTAGATCTCACACCCAGATGGGTTTCTGTCTGGCTCATCCTCAACCCTCCACACTCACCCAGCAATTCGATCGATCGGTTGGTCTTTATACCAACTGGCGATCGTCCAGGAGTTATTATGCAAGTGGTTTGGTCTATTTTTCCCTTTCATGCAGTATTCATTCCCCACGGACACTGCTACCTTTGGAAGCCAGGACTAGTATGGCTTCATATTGCATCTGATTTATTAACAGCACTTTCCTATTATTCCATTCCGCTCACTCTGCTTTACTTTGTGCGAAAGCGGCAAGATGTTCCTTTTGGATGGATGTTTCAATGCTTTAGTGCCTTCATCGTTGCTTGTGGCACCACGCATTTTATGGACATTTGGACAATTTGGCATCCGACCTATTGGCTGTCAGGAGGGGTCAAAGCTGCGACTGCTAGCGTTTCGATTTATACGGCTGTTGCGCTCGTTCCGCTCGTTCCCAAAGCATTGTCTTTGCCCAGTCCAGCCCAGTTAGAGGCTGCCAATCGTGAATTAGAAAAGGAGATTGCTGAGCGCAAACAAGTAGAGGAATTTTTACGCCAGAGTGAAGCCCGGTATCGAGCGGTTGTGGAAGACCAAACAGAACTGATTTGCCGCTTCTTACCAGATGGTACTTTAACCTTTGTAAATGAGGCATATTGTCGTTACTTTGGCAAAACGCAAGACAGCCTGATCGGACAGATTTATGCTCCCGTGATTTATCAGGATGACATTGAGCATGTGCAGCAAAAACTAAACACTTTAGATGCGAAAAATCCAGTTGTTACGATTGTTAATCGAGTTGTACGATCGAATGGCGAAATCCGCACCCATGAGTGGATTAACCGTGTGATTTTAGATCACGACGATCGCCGGATTGAGTTTCAAGCAGTTGGGCGAGATGTTACAGAGTTAAAGCAGACAGAATCCGCATTACAAGAGAGCCAGCGATTTGTGCAAAAGATTGCCGATACAGCTCCTGTGATTCTCTATGTTTATGACTTGATTGAACAGCGCAATGCTTACATTAATCGCGAATTTACTGATTTGTTAGGATACACTGCCGATGAGGTTCGAGAAATGGCGCAGGCGGTGTTGCCAACACTGCTTCATCCTGATGATCTGGCAGGATTACAAAAATTTGTGCAGCAATGGGAAACTGCAAAAGACAATGATATTTTCCAGTTAGAATACCGGATGAAACATCGCAATGGCACCTGGCAATATTTCCAATGCCGAGAAACGTTATTTGCCCGTACCGCAGACGGAACCCCAAAACAAATTTTAGGAGCTGCTGTTGATGTCACCGATCGCAAACTCATTCAGCAGTTGCAGTTTGCACTAAAAGAAAAAGAAGTTTTGCTCAAAGAAGTGCATCATCGGGTTAAGAATAATTTGCAAATCATCTACAGCTTGCTTCGCCTTCAACAGCGTCGGCTGAAGGATGAAAAGGCCATTGATACCCTGTTGGATAGCCAAAACCGCATTAAGGCGATCGCTCTGATTCATGAAAAGCTCTATCGCTCAGAAAACCTTTCCGATGTGGATTTACCGCATTACATTACTCACATTGCTACAGGATTATTTGGAGTCTACCGAGTGAACTCTGAATGGGTTCGCTTAGAAACTCAAATTGAACCTATCCCCCTGGATATTGATACTGCAATTCTCTGTGGTTTAATCGTAAATGAACTTGTTTCTAATTCCCTGAAATATGCTTTTCCGGCTGATCAAACTGGAAAGATATGCATCAAGATTTACCTAAAAAATGATGAATTGGTGCAGTTGCATGTTAATGATAATGGGGTCGGTTTTCCGACAGATTTTGATCCTGCTGATTCAAACTCGCTGGGGCTGAAACTCGTGATGGATTTAGTCGAACAACTTGAGGGAACACTAGTGAGTGCAACCCAACAAGGAGCAGAATTCAAAGTTTCTTTCCCCTGGAGGAAACCGTGACGAATCAGGTAGATGTGGGCATCGGGCCATCTCAAACTGTTCAAATTTTAGTTGTTGAAGATGAAAGCATTATTGCAAGGGATATCAGAGACTGTTTGGAAAACTTAGGGTATAAGGTTCCAGCGATCGCCACCACAGGAGCCGAAGCGATCAACAAAGCAACCAGCCTACACCCTGATCTCATCTTGATGGATATTCGCTTAAAAGGAGAGATGGACGGTATTCAGGCTGCTGAGCAGATTTGGAGCCGTCTACAAATTCCAATCATCTATGCCACTGGATTCTCCGATCGCGATACGCTAGAACGTGCTAAACTCACCCGTCCCTTTGGCTACATCCTGAAACCAATCGAGGAACGCGAATTATATGCGGCTGTGGAAACGGCCCTGCATCAATATCAGGTAAACCGTGATTTACAGAACCGTGAACAATGGCTAAGTACCGTCCTCCGAGACATTGGAGATGGGGTCATTGTTGTTGATATGAACTTCAAAGTACGCCTGATGAATTTGGTGGCAGAAGCGTTAACTGGCTGGCGGCAGGAAGAAGCGATCGGGCATGACATCTCAGAGATATTCTGTATCGTTCATGAACAATCCCACCTCCAATTACCAAATCCTGCTGTAGAGGCGATCGAGCAGGGAACGCTCAGCTATTTACCAAACAATTCCCTCTTAATTTCCAAAGACAATACACCCATTCCCATTGCTGATACCGCAACACCAACCAGGGACGAAACCGGGCAAATTACTGGAGCCGTGATCGTTTTTCATGATGTTACACGCCGCCGCATTGCTGAAGAACGAGAGGTTGCCCTTCAACGAGCGCAACAACTTGAAGCGCAGATGGAAGAAATGGAACGGTTGAACCAGCTAAAAGATGATTTTTTGAATACAGTATCCCATGAATTGCGAACGCCATTAGCAAACATGAAAATGGCAATTCAAATGCTAGAAATCATGCTGAATCAAGGTGGTCTTTTACAAAATGAGGATGCCGCAACCCATCGCACAGTACGATACTTAGAAATTTTGCGCGAGCAATGCAATCAAGAACTGGTGTTGGTGAATGATTTACTCGATTTACAACGGTTGAATGCAGAGACTTACTCCTTGTCCTTTACACCGATCACCTTACAGGACTGGATACCTCATATCGTCGAAAATTTTCAAGCTCGGATACAGTCAAATCAACAGCAATTGGAAATTTATATCCCAGAAACATTACCACCCCTGACATCAGATATGGCCAGCCTCACACGCATTCTTTCTGAACTGTTAAACAATGCCTGTAAATATACGCCAGCGAACGAAAAAATTACCATCACTGCTCAATCTAACTCCATCCAACCGATCGCAGAATCGATTCTTGACTTACCATCTAACTTTTCAGTTCCAGGAATCCAAATTTGCATCTGCAATTCAGGGATCGAAATTTCAAAAAAGGACTTGCCACAACTCTTTGAACCATTCTATAGAGTGCCAAATTCAGATTTCCGAAACCAGGGTGGCACAGGCTTGGGGTTAGCACTGGTGAAAAAGTTAGTGAACTATTTGAATGGGGTTGTTCAGGTTGAAAGTGCATCGAGCCAAACTTGCTTTAAAGTCAATCTTCCGGTTACGCCGCTCAGTGCTGAACCGAGTTAGGCTCTTGTTCATCTTTCTGTCATGATGTATCTATGCCTTACACTTACAAGTATCCCAGACCTGCTCTCACCGTAGACTGTGTTGTTTTTGGCTTCGATCGCCAATCAACGCTGAAGGTGATGCTGATTCAGCGAAAGTTAACACCCTTTCAGGGCAACTGGGCACTGCCGGGCGGGTTTGTTCGGATTGATGAGTCGATCGAAGCGGCAGCCCTGCGGGAATTGCAGGAGGAAACGGGCTTAGAGAAATTATTTTTAGAACAGCTTTACACCTTTGGGGCAGTTGACCGTGACCCCCGTGAACGCATTGTCACCGTTGCTTACTATGCCCTGATTAATCTAGAAGAGTATGCTGTAAAAGCCGCTTCAGATGCCAGTGATGCTGCCTGGTTTCCAATTAATGCTTTACCGCCTCTCGCCTTTGATCATAACCAAATTCTAGCAACGGCTTTGAATCGCTTGAAGAATAAAGTGCGATACGAACCGATCGGCTTTGAATTATTACCAAAGAAATTTACTTTGTTTCAGCTACAGAAGCTTTATGAAACGATTTTAGGACATGAACTCGATAAGCGAAACTTCCGCAAAAAGATTCTCAAAATGGGTCTACTGCGCGAACTAGATGAAGTCCAGCAGGATGTCCCCCACCGGGCGGCTAAGCTATATGAATTTGATGAGGTGGCGTATGAGCAGTTGCAAGACAAAGGATTTAATTTCGAGATTTAAACTGGAACTAAACCCATAAAAAACAGCACCCATCATGTCAAAGCAAACCCTAAACCTGGACGATCGCCTTTACCAATACCTGCTGTCTGCCTCCTTGCGAGAACCGCCAATTTTGCAAAAACTCCGGCAAGAAACAGCAAACCACCCCATGAGCCAAATGCAAATTGCTCCAGAACAAGGACAATTTATGGGTTTTTTAGTGCAGTTGATGGGGGTAAAGAAAGCCCTGGAAGTAGGCGTTTTCACCGGATATAGCTCATTGGTAGTGTCCTTGGCAATGCCGCCGGATGGTCAACTGATCGCCTGTGATGTCAGTGAAGAATATACATCGATCGCCCGTCAATATTGGGAACTGGCTGGCGTTTCTAGCAAAATTGATCTTCGCATTGCCCCAGCCCTGGAAACGCTGGATCACCTTCTGCACGATGGCCACGCCAACACCTTTGACTTTGCCTTCATTGATGCCGACAAGAGCAATTATGACAATTATTATGAACGCGCCTTGCAGCTCGTACGTCCCGGTGGGCTGATTGCGATCGACAATGTGCTGTGGTCAGGACGGGTCGCCAATCCGAAGGAGCAGGATGCCCGCACAACTGCCATTCGTGCTCTCAATCAAAAAATTCAGCAGGATGAACGGGTTGTGATGTGTTTAGTCCCGATCGCCGATGGATTGATGCTGGCAATGAAGCGGGGGTAGGGAGTCGGGAGTCGGGAGTCGGGAGTCGGGAGTGGGGTAAAACCTGCGTTGCGGAAAACAGAAGGGTTTAATCAGTTTACGGAAGTTAATAAAAACAATAGGGTAATTATCTTGTGGATAATTATCTTG
>PVWD01000113.1 GCA_003003615.1 filamentous cyanobacterium CCP2
CCTCATTACTGCTCAAGCTTCTTATGTGATGGGCATCTTGCTCGTCCTTTCAACCAATCAGCAGGCAAGATGCCTGCGCTACGGAAAATCGGAATTTTTAAACGATGGTTGCAGAACTGAATCGTCTTTTAACGGTGAAGGAAATTTTACCTAGCCAACCTCATCATCTGGAAGTCCACATCGGGTTGAATCGATCGGGGCATTCTTTTGTGCATCGTCAATATGCGACCTATCCGTTTCGGGTGTCTCGTGCATTGCGGTTAGATCCAGGTGATACCGATCGCACCTATCTTTACATGATGAATTCCTCGCCGGGGCTGCTGGCGGGTGATGCGTTGCGGCTTCGGGTGACATTGGATCAGAAAACTCGGCTTTATTTGACGGATCAATCAGCAACCAAAGCCCATGCAATGGCAGAAGGTCAACGGGCTGAAATGCATTATGCCTTTGAGGTGAAGGCAGGAGCAATTTTGGAGTTCATACCGGAGCCGTTGATTTTGTACCGGGATGCAGATTTTAGCCAAACAACCCAAATTACCCTTGACCCAACGGGAAGCCTGGTTTTAAGCGAGATTCTGGTTCCAGGACGATTGGCGCGGGGCGAGTTTTACCAGTTTCATCGCTATTTCAACCGGATGCAGGTGAATACGCCAGATGGGGAGTTGGTCTTTGCGGATACGATGCACCTGAGCGGACAGCAGAACCGCTTTGCAGCAAGCCCTTTATTTGCAATGATGCCCATCCTGGCAAACCTGATTGTGATTCTGCCAGAGGTTCACCTACAGTCTCTTAGTGCTGCCCTCATGGCCATACCCCCTAAGCCTGAATGCTCGATCGCCCTTTCCCGCTTACCCAACTGTAATGGGCTGGTGATCCGCGCAATGGCAAAATCTGTGCCGATTCTAAAAACCTACATTCACCACGCACTGATCACGATTCGCCACCTCAGCAACCAGCCCACCCTACCAGAGATCCCCAAATGACGATTCTGGCACAGCAATATCTTGGCAATTTCAGTTCCGATCGTCTCCAGGAACAGATCCAATCTGCCAAACAAACTGGTACGCTCCTGGAAGTCCATCTTCAGGATGCCGATCGCGCAAAGGGTCGCATCCATGCCCACACCACAACCGGAGAGACAGTCGGAATTATCAAGGGACGCGAGCGATCGCTCTGCGAGGGGGATGTGTTCAAAACGGAAGATGGAAAACTCCTCTTGATTCATCTCAACGCCCAAACGGTGATGGTTCTGCGCTTTGAGGGCAGCACAACCGGACATGAACTGGATTTAATTCATTTAGGACACACGCTAGGCAATCATCACTGGCCGATTCTGGTGAAGGGCGATCGTATTTATGTAGAAATGGCGGCTGATCCGATCGTCATGGAATCAACCATTAAAGCCTTTCATATTCCCGGATTACAGATTGCTTACGAAACAAATGCCGCCTCTGCTGCCCTATCTTTCTCCCACCATTCCCACCCCTAAATTCTTGAATATGCCCTCCTTTCCTCTGACTCAGCAACGTCTTACCCTCATGCAGTTGGCAGACTCATTCTTTCCGTCGGGTTCCTTTACCCTATCCCACGGCATGGAAGCGATGGTACAAAGGCAGCACATCACCTCCGCCCCAGAAGTCGAAGAATTTTTGCGCCTATTGCTGCACAACAGGGTGGGAAGTTCGGATCTGGTGGCCTTGGTTCATGCCTATCGTGCCAGCGTCGCTCAGGATTTGACTGAAGTATATCGCGCCGATCGCTGCCTATTTGCTCAGACGGTGATCCAGGAAACCCGCGAGGCTCAGTGTAAAACGGGTCAAGCCCTGCTGATGGTGGCTCAATCGGTTTGGGTAGATGCTCAGCTTGAAGATTTGCAGACCGCGATCGAGGCTGAGCAAACCCCTGGATGCCATCCGGTGATTTTTGCCGTTGTAGGGCGAGCAGGTGAACTGGATGAAGGAGATGTTTTATTGGCGTATCTCCATAATTTTGTAACGGGATTAGTCGGGGCAGCGATTCGTTTAGGGGTACTGGGACACCTGAGAGCGCAACAACTGCTACACAACCTGTCCTCAGATCTCTTGACGATCGCCACCCAAGCCCAAATTACGCCCCTTTCTGAAATGTGGTCTTGCACCCCCGCGATCGACATTGCCCAAATGTCCCACCGACAGCTTCAAGCTAGACAATTTGTAAATTAAAGATTGCCGATAAAGGGGATTTGTCTACCAAATGTACAAGGGACATGGCAATGCCGTGTCCCTGCCAGTATTAAGCAGCTTTACGAGCGATCCAATACTTGCTCATAAAGTTAACTTCCGTCTGCACCGAAACAAACCCCGCCTTTTCCAGACGATCGCCTAAATCGTCGGTGGTGTAGTGCCGATAGTATGGCTCATGGAACATGGTGGCAAAGTTTCGCATGGCAGGAGCCAATTCGGGCGAATCGCTGATTTGAATTGAATCGCAGATGACAAAAACTCCACCAGGCTGTAGAACGCGGTAACTTTCTTCAATTACCGTTTGGCGAACATCAGGGGGTAGCTCGTGGAACAAAAACACCGACACAATACCGTGAAAGTAGTCATCCAGGAAGGGGAGCTTCTCAGCGTTTGCCTGAATCAGTTGCGGCAGCGTTCCCGGAATTTCCGACAAAATTTGGTTTGCCTTACGAAGATAGGCAGGGGACAAATCCACCCCATAGAGAGAAGCATCGGGCAACATACCGCGAATTTGGCGGAGCGTGCGTCCCGTACCACAGGCCACATCCAATACCCGGACTTGATGGGCAGGAACATCAAACACTTCCAACCCTCGCTTTAACGGCAGCAATGTTCGTCGCCGCATGGCATCGGCTGTACCGTTAAAGAGAATCTCTACTTGAATGTCGTAAAGATTAGCAGAGTATTCACTCAAATATCCATCGGTCTGGTGATGGAAGTTTTGCACATAGTAGCCAGGATAGCCTTCAGTGCGGATGTCTGCTGGAAAATCTTGATAACGCTTTTCGCCAATTCTTTCCCAAATCATCGGCAAATCTAGCCAAACCATTGGGTAAAACCGGAAAAAATCTTCCCAGGGGTTATCAAACAGCAGGCTCGTTGGGTAAACGCCTTGCTCTGCATCCAGCCAATCTCGATCGAGCAAATCATTCAGCCGTTGCTGAATCATGCCCAGCAAAGCAGGGGGAAGGGGTTCTGTGTCCAGCTTTGCGTTTGGTGCCAGGAAGTTCATTAACTGGGTACTCAGCGTTTTGTGGGCCAGCCCGAAATAGCTTTTGCCCTGCTGAAACGTTTGATATGCCAGTTTAGTAAGAGTCTCAGCCATGAGAACAGCCTAATTTTGATGAGTGCCTACAAAAAATGAAACAGACTGTAAACAAGTGTAACGAAGAAATTACAAAACTTTCTTGTTTATCAGCGTTTACAGACGATCGCAAACCAACCCTTTCAGCTAACACTAGATAGGGGAATACTCTAGAGACCAAAAAGTTGTTCAAACATGACAGTCAAAAACATTGTTTTTTCGGTACTGCTGATCTTTATACCGATCTCCTTAGCGGCTGAGTATCTGCACTGGGGTGAATTAGCCGTATTCATTACGGCAGGTTTAGCCATTTTGCCGCTTGCTGCTTGGATGGGAACCGCCACTGAAGAAATCGCTGCGGTGGTTGGCCCGTCTTTAGGCGGATTATTGAATGCGACCTTTGGTAACGCCACTGAACTGATTATTGCCTTAGTCGCATTGAGGGCTGGCGTTGTCAATGTGGTGAAAGCCAGTTTGACAGGTTCCATTATTGGCAACCTGCTGCTGGTGATGGGTTTTTCCATGCTGCTGGGGGGCATTCGCTACAAGGAACAGGTGTTTCAACCCACGATCGCCCGCCTTAATGCTTCCACCATGAATTTGGCCGTCATCGCCATGCTGTTGCCCACTGCTGTTGACTACACTTCTGCGGGCATTGATGAACCCGAAATGCAAAAGCTATCAATCGTAGTGGCGATCGCCTTGATAGTAATTTATGTCCTAACGCTGTTCTTCTCCATGAAGACCCACAGTTACCTATACGATGTGGGTGCTAGTGAAGAAGAAAGTGAAGCTGTAGAAGACCATAAGCCAAATGTCTGGCTCTGGACAGGCGTTCTACTAGCTGTAACCATTCTGGTTGCCATTGAGTCAGAACTTTTGGTTGGAGCCTTGGAAGAAGCAACGAAGCAACTCGGCTTAACTGAACTGTTCACCGGAATTATTGTATTGCCCATTATTGGTAATGCGGCAGAACATGCAACGGCCGTTGTGGTGGCGGTGAAAAACAAAATGGATTTGTCAGTCTCCGTAGCAATGGGGTCGAGTTTGCAAATTGCTTTGTTTGTCGCTCCGGTTCTAGTGATTGCTGGATGGTTTATGCATCAGCCAATGGATTTGAACTTTAATCCCTTTGAACTGGTTGCCGTTGCGGTTGCGGTGCTGATTGCTAACTCGGTCAGTTCCGATGGACGATCGAACTGGTTAGAGGGGTCATTGCTATTAGCAACCTATGTTGTGATTGGAGCTGCTTTTTTCTTCCATCCAGCCATTTCATAGCACGGTGAAGCACATGAAAAAAAGATCAAAAATCACGATTCATGTGCTTTGACCGGCATGAGGGTGTAAGGAGAGTCAGGCTCAGGACAAAGCTTGGAGTATTTTGTATCGTAGTGTTGCACTTCAAGGTAATACAAGTTTTTGGGGTGCGGCTTGTAGAGGTTGAAGCATTCTAACAAGCAGAAGGTTGCGGCACTTTCGAGGGGCCCCACCATGATGATTTGGTTTCTCCAAATCCGTTTTGACTTCATCCAAAGCTGAATCTGCTCCTGAGACAGGCAATAAATCCCAGAATGAGGGTTTGTACATTCTGCAAATTTAATACCAGCCATTTCTAGGGCTGAAAGCCGATTCCAGGCAATTTCAGAATCGATGGTGAGA
This sequence comes from filamentous cyanobacterium CCP2, assembly GCA_003003615.1. Lineage (GTDB taxonomy): Bacteria > Cyanobacteriota > Cyanobacteriia > Elainellales > Elainellaceae > Egbenema. Next base: position 4,966 of record PVWD01000113.1, read on the forward strand.
TCGATGTAACGCTTAGTCCCCTCTAAAATTTCGTAGCGATTGGGAAGTAATACATCCTGTGATGTGGCGTGCTGATTGAAGGCAATGACTTTATCAAGAAAACAGCTATCGTTTAGCACAATATCGTCTTCAATGAACACAAACCAGTCGAATTGATCAACGCAATTGATTAAATCATCCTGAATTCTGAAGCCTAGATAGAGCGGATCGCAGTTGGGTTCTAACTTCAAATGAATGCGCTGCTGTTGATAGCTTGGCAGGTATTGCACAATATTTCGATCGGGTAAAGAACTGACAACGATCGTTAAATTGCAGTGGGCGAAGCTAGCCAGTAAACCATCGATCGTTTGCTTGAGCTTCTCTATTTTATGAGTTGCCTTTTCAGGATTTTTGGACTCTTCGGTAGAAGTAATATGAGAAATATTGACTAAAATGTTGGGTTGGGTTGGTTCTGCGATCGGCTCAGCAAGGAGAGAAATTAGAGGTCGTCGCTGATAAAACAGCATTAATTTCAACTTTCGCTCAAAGGATTTAGAAAAATTTGCTGCCAGAGCAAAAGTGAAAAAGATGAAGTGAACGATTTCTCGTTTAATATTCCGTTGCTGAGTGATCATTATTCTCTTTCCTCGCTGAGCGATCGTCTAGTTCAGATAGATTAAGTTCAAACAGAACACAAGCATCAGGATGTTAGTCAAATTTGCAGTGTCATTTCATGACGCTTCAGAGTGATTTCTAATCATTTAGACAGGATCACTTGAAATAGGTTTCTTTCCAGCAGGTGGTGCTGAACAACGGAGCAAAACAATACCTTTCCCTGATGTGAAAAAAGAAACGAACGGAGTAACTGCCCTATCGGATGGAGAACAAATAACCCAGATACATAGGGTGCCAAACGTTTGTTACGAAAAACTACAACGCGGACACGACAAAATCCGGAGACTAAATCAGTAGATGCTGAAGATGCTGAACAAGATCTCAGGAGACTATTTGATGAAATGTTGAGCGTGACCCAAACGGATGCTGAAATACAGAGTTTGGAACTGCATCAAACCGACACAATTCACCTGAAGAATTCCAAACGTGCGATATGACTCTTTCAGAGCCGCAATGCAAACACCGATCGCCCTGCGGAGATGCCAGACAGTACCTCACTGTTCTCTTAAAGTCCGTCAACGAACTTCAGCTTGAACCAGGAAGCGAATTTCCTGGAGGTTGCGGGTATCACCCAGCGAACTTGCTCTTTGCCTACCTATTCACAATGTGACAAGTCTCTGCCAATCTGTCAAATTTATACGACTCGGTGATGTCGAATACATTCAGCAAACCAGTGGGCACTAGCTTTAGGAATCCGGGCCTGGTTAGCATAATCAACATAAACAATGCCAAACCGCCGATCGTGTCCCCAGGCCCATTCAAAATTATCCATCAAGCTCCACACAAAATATCCCTTTAGGGGGTAGCCTTCGCTGACGGCACGGTAAGCCGCTCTCAGGTATTGCCGCAGGTAAAAAATTCGATCGCTGTCAATGACTTCACCCTGATCAGTGAGGACATCTTCTGCGGCACAGCCATTTTCAGTGACAAAAATCGGTAAGTTGGGTTGGCCAATGGTTTCGCTAATGTGTCGAACTCCCCAATACAACGCTTCTGGCACAATTTGCAGCCAGGGCATATGCATTCGAGGATAGCCTCTGGGAAAGTCTAAAATTTCGTAGCCTGGATCTGGGTCGATCGCCCGTACATAAACGCCGCTATAGATATTAAAACCCAATGAATCTAAGGGTTGATGAATAATTTCTAAGTCTCCCTCCTGAATTTCGGGGGCAGCCTCTCCCAGTTGGGCCAACCAGTCTGAGGGATATTCCCCGGTGAGGGCCGGAAGCAAAATGCCACCGTTGTATCCGCAGAATGGGAAAGCCCGACGAGCCGCTTCACAATCGGCAGGGGTTTCCGTCAGGGGAACAGAGACAGCAAAGTTATCGACTAATGAAACAGAGCAGGGAACTGGGGAAGCCGATCGAATCGCTTGACAGCCTAGCCCGTGGGCCAATAACGCATGATGGGAGGTTTGCCACACCTGTTTTTGATGCTCGACAACGGTTCCTGGCGCATGAACAGGAATTTTCCCGACTTCATATCCAAAGTGGGTGAAGCACATAATTTCGTTGAGCGTCATCCAGTGGGTGATTCGATCGCCCAACCGACTCACCACGGCCGATGCATAGTCTGCAAAGTCGTTTGCCATCTCTCGGCTGCGCCATGACCCATAGCGGTCTTCCAGGGCTTGGGGGCTATCCCAATGAAACAGCGTCGCGTGGGGGGTAATGTTATGGTTCAGTAGTTCGTCTACCAACCGCCGATAAAAGTCAATGCCTGCCTCGTTGACGGTTCCGCGTCCTTCAGGCATGATCCGCGCCCAGGAGATGCTAAACCGATAGTGCCGAAACCCCAATTCTGCCAGCAGCCTAATATCCTCTGGGTAACGGTGATAATGATCACAGGCGATCGACCCCGTGTGTCCCTTTAGCACTCGTCCAGGGGTGGCACTAAAGGTATCCCAGACGCTTGGTTTCCGTCCGTCCACTTCGGTGGCTCCTTCAATCTGATAGGCAGAAGTGGCTGCCCCCCACAAAAAATCCTTTGGAAATTGATAGGTTGTCCGATCCATGGGTTACAAAGCCTGGTTACAAAAGCCTACATTGGTTACAAAAGCCTAAAAAAATTCTCAGGTTGGGGCAGATTCAGATCCTTAACCGTTAGAGTTGGTGTAGTCAATGTTCACTTTAGGTAAACCAAGCTGTTATGACTGCTTACGACCTTGAACTGAACCCAACTACCGATTCTGGGACAACAGATATGGATATTAACCCAAACTGCGTGGAAATGATTGAGACGGTCATCTCGAGTCTGCAAGAAGACCAAAGTGCAATGGTCAGCCACACAGACGAGGGGTATGTTTGGAAATTTAAGTATGGCAGCGTGGAAGTATTTGTCCAGCTTCTGGGTCTTACCGAGGAAGATGAACTCACTGTATGGTCGCCTGTATTGAAGTTACCTGTCAAGAACGAAGATCAACTGCTGCGGAAACTGATGGAAATGAACTGGAGCGGCACGTTTGAAGCACGGTTTGCCATCTTTGAAGACTACATTGTCGTTTGTGCAAAACGAACGTTGGCAGGAATTACTCCGGGTGAAGTGTCTCGCAATATTACGATTGTTGCGACGATCGCCGATGACAACGATGAAGCGTTACAAGCAGAATTTCCAACGACTTAGAATCTGATTCTAACGTTCAAAAGAACGGGGTGCATCAAGAACCGATCGCAAATGGAAAACTGTATTTATTTTTCCCTTGGGTTAAATGGCTTTTGTCTGTGAGAAGCGTTTCAAAGGGTGTATCCCACTTTTGCATTTGTATGACAATATTTCACTGGCCGGCAACATGCCTGCGCTACGGAAATCGATCCATTTGCATCAATGGGATGCTCCCGTTTCAAACGACCAACTTGACCTGCGTGACTCCCTGCCGTAGTTCAGATTGCCGTCTAACCCAAGAGTATTGAAGCGGCTGTCGAAACAGTGGGGCAAATCGTATGACCAATGAGCGCAAAAGTCCGTTTTTTCGGATGAGTTCGCCTTGGGCTGCTTCTTTCATTTGAAGGAACTGAGCTCGAATGATCTCTGGTTCGCGTTCAGCTTGGATTTGCGATAAAACGAGGTCAACTGTTTCGTCATTTGCTTTTGCTTGCAGCAAAGGTACAAGATGATTAGCAGCCACAATGACATCGCGAAACGCTAAATTAATGCCTTGGGCACGAACCGGAGACATCGGATGAGCCGCATCGCCCAGCAGCAATACGCCTGGCTTATGCCAATCGGGACAGCGGCCCACCACCACCGACAACCGCATCGGAGATTCAATCTGATTTGCACAACTGCGGAAATGGTCTGCCAACCATGCGGGTGACAATGATGCAAAGGTTTCTGCCCAGTCTCGGTGTTTCCAGTCGGTTTTGTCATCTGCCGATAGTACCCACGCTAAATGCAGCTTGCCTGCTTCTGCTCCGTGAAACACGCTGAATACATGGTTGCCATTCACAATAGAGCAGAATACGTTATCCGCCACAAACCGAGGATGGGCAGGCAGCTTAAACCACAGCACATCAATATTCTTTGGCTGTTTTACTAGCTCCAGGTTGGCGCGTTGTCGGATGATGGAGTTTCTGCCGTCCGCTCCAATCACTAATCCCGCCAAAATCTCTCTTCCATCTGCCAGCTTTACTCCAATTGCGCGATCGTTTTTCCACAATACATCTTTTACAGGAGTTCCCTGAATCAATTCAAACTCCTGATGCATCTGAGCTTCTGCGATCATGGCTTCCAGCAAGGGCGGCTGCGATACCAAGGTACAGGGTTGTTTTGCCCCCAGAGGTTCCTCCACGCGAAAGAGTTGCTGATTGCCAAGAATAAATTCCCAGCCAGTGAGCGATCGGTGGGGAATATTCGCTAGCAGCGGGGATAGTCCCATTTGCTGAAGGGCATCTAAACCACTGGGCATCAAGCCTTCACCCCGAAACACGCGATGAAAATCCTTTGCTGCTTCAATCAGCGTCACTGTAATCTGACGTTTCACCAAAAGCAAGGCAAGGGCTGCCCCCGTTGGGCCGGCTCCCACGATCACAACCTGCTTCATTGCTCCCCCTGCAAAATCCCACTCATCTACCCTACCAAGTTGGGAGATGCTTTGCTGGAGGGGGAAGAGGCGGTAAGCCGACGAAGCTGGGCCAGTTGTTTTTGGGCCTTTTGGGCATTGGCCTTGCTGCCCTGGAGCGTGAACCGTTCAGTTGCCTGGACTAAATCATCGATCGCAGCTTCATACTGTTCTAGCTTTTGCCAGGCTTGACTGCGATAGTAGTAGGCGGTGGCAGTGTCGGGGGTGAGGCGAATCGCTTCTGTGTAGTCTGAAAGGGCTGCCTGATGCTGTCCCTGCTTCTGTTGGGTGAGGGCCCGGTAAAAATAGGCGATCGCGCAATTGGGCTGGTTTTGGATGGCTCTGCTGAAGTCTTGGAGGGCTTCCCGGTAATGGGTTCGCTCTGCCTGGAGGAAACCCCGGTTGCAGTAGGCGGCCGTTTGCCGAGGGTTGAGTTGAATCGATCGGGTGAAATCTTCGATCGCTGCCTCCACTCCACCGGAATTATGACCAGAGTCACAGTAGGCGGCTCCTCGGTTGTTGTAAACTGTGGCATCGTTGGGCTGATGCATTAGGAGGTGGGTATAGTCGGCAATGGCTCCAGGATAATCTCCTAAGTCGTGGCAGGTGAAGGCTCGGTTCCAATGAGCAACCAGATTATCTGAAGGCAGGCTGGCATCATCAAACCGATCAATCAGTTGCTGAATGACGGTGGAATGGGAGGTACGGAGTTTGAAGTGGACTTCTGGAAATAGGGTTGCGGATTTAAGAGGAGTTGCCATGCCGATTACAGCAAACGTGCGATCGGACACCAAGAAATTTTCCCTTGTCCCCAGAATTTTGAATTCAAACCAGTCAGGATAGGCTTGCTTCAAACGGAGGAGTTGACGCAATGTATTTTGCAGATCATTTAATTGGGACAATTGGGAATCGATTCGCCAACCCCGACGCATTTTCTTCAAAATTCGATCGGCTGGTGTGTGAATGATATTAGTACTTGACGTGTTATTACCTATACCATTAGACGTATCACCTACCGTGTGATTATCTATATTTTCGTCTCGCAGAACTTGATGACACCAGCCCAAAGAAATCCGCCGTTTTTGGCTTAAAAAGGCTTCCAGCTTTTGTACCAAAACCTGATCTAAAGGACATTGTTCCGACCAGGGATAAATCCAAATCAATCGATCGCGGGTCGTATCAAGGGCTTCCATCAATACGGCTCGGCTGCCGTTTGGCTCAGGTCGGGTCTGATGGGATGCTGTATCCTCTGGGACGTGAGCGGTTGTATAGGATGCTGGAGCAAAGTCAAAAATTAGCTCAGAGCGGGAGTGGGCAAGAGCCTGGAGGCGATCGTTGGTGTGGTGAAGCTCCTGTTCTAGGAGGTGCAGGTGGGTGGTGAGGGTCGGTTGGGGAAGCTGTTGGGCGAGCGTATTGAGTTGGCGTTGGAGGGCAGCTACGTCTAAGGCTTGGGCTGATAAATGGGATCTATGGTTTGTTGTTTGTTCGATCGCTGTCAAAGCTTGCTGCAAAGTTTCCTGCTGTTGGCGTAAGTCTTTCACCTCGCTGGATAAGGCCATCACATCTCGTTTCGGCACAAGCTCTCCGATAATGCGAATCAGTTCAGCGACTTCCCTTTTGAGAGAAGTCACATCAACGGGTGGCGGCAGCTTGCTTAGCAGGCGATCGAGACGGTTGACTCGTTCTTGAAGGGTGGAAAGGGCTGGCTTGGTCTGGCTGGATAATCTTTCCAGATGATTTTGAAGATCGCCAATTTCTAAATTGAAGTGGTTAAGAATGGCTTCAATTTGGTCAATGCGGGTTGAATCTGTGATTTGAGCCAGGTCTGCCTGAAACTGAGCAACGGTCTTTGAGAGATCACTATATTGTTCATTTAGTTGTAATATATCTTGGCAAATCGTATTCAGATCTTGCTGTTCTAGACGTTCAAATCGCTGTTGAAATTCATCCTGCACAGTCGAAATTTCTGCATACAAATGCTCTGCCAACTCTCGGTTTCTCAGCACAATTCCCTTAGAAAGCTGATGAATTGTTTCTGGGGTTGGCAAGTTTGCCACCTGATGGTGCAGCCGACTGTATTGCTGGGAAAGTCGTTGGTCGATCGAAGTGACTGCCGCCTGGCTTTCCTGCTGTTTGTCCCGATCGGCCCTACGGTTTAACACGCCAAGTGCCACCGTCAGCGACAACGGCGCGACTGCAAAAGAAGCTTGGTTAAAAACGATCGATGCCACTGCACCCACTCCGGAACCCAGTAAAGACAGGTTCTCCAGGAGTTCTAGCCGAGACTGTTTATTCATTTCGACAAAGGTTACGGTCGAGCCACAGGAATAAAACCCTATTCACCTTTTCCTGCGGCTGCACCGGACATCAGGATAACCCACGCCAAAGATTCTTATGAATTTATAAAATCTCGTGATGAATTTATGGGCTGCTGTCTGGATGCACGATCGCCCGGAAGCCTTTGTGGGGTGTCCATTGGATGGCTCCATCGCGTTCAGTGAGATAGGTGGTTACAGCGTGGGTTTCCAGCCAGCTTTGCGTTTCGGCAGGAAGCGATCGAGCATTCGCAATGGCAATGGTAGGCTGGACTGCTTCTAATGTTTCCAGGCTGAGGGATTCCCCGCTTCCTAAAAGAACCTGGGCAGGCGGTAATGGGGCTGGGGCAAATGCTTTTAGGGTTGAGTCGTCTAGTGTTGGGGCATCTAGGAGTAACCAGGTTTGTTCACCCCTTTGTAAAGACAACACGGTAGGAGAGGAATTGAGCAACTGTACGGTAGTTGAACCGATCGCAAGGGGCTGCTGCTGGGTAAGGGGTGCAGTTTGGTTGGAATCGTTTTGCAATGAGTCTTGCCGAGTGCCATAGAAGTGCTGAATGGGTAGGCTGGCGGCAAGGCGTTGCCAACTCCCGGTTTCAGTGGACGGGGTTAAGTCGATCGCCTGATGGATCTGGTTAATGCCTTGGCTTTGCAAAAACGGTAAAAGAGTAAAGCGAACATCCAACTCGCTGCCAGCGTTAATTAGGGCAACCGTTCCCCGCTCTTGAATCACCAACACTGGCTCACTGGATGTGGACAACACCGTCACCTGAACCCGTGTCATCGCCCCATAACCCACCGGAATCGCCACCAAACTCGCCCCCAGCAGTGCCGCCACCCACCAATAACGGTGCGATCGCTCCCACTGCCAAACCACCAGCATCAACCCATACAGTAAGGCTAGCTGGACGATGCCGATCGTTCCCACTGCGAAGGAACTGCTTGGTAGCTGGCTGCCCCACTCCGCCAAGGCAATGAAACTGTGGGCAGGGTAATAGAGCAACGCCGCAACCCATCGTCCGGCTTCAGGGTGAATCAGGGCTGCCAAACCGCTCGCCACTCCGCCCAAACTGGCGATCGTAAACAGAGGGCTGGCAAGGATATTGATCAGAATGCTGAAAACTGAAACGACCCCAAACGTGTAGAGCAGAATCGGCAATGTCCAGAGATGGGCGGCGATCGGCACGGCAAACCAGGGAATCAGCGATTTGGGCAGCCAATCCAGCCATTTGCTGAGGATAGGAACGGTGACGAGTAAACCCAGCGTTGCCATAAAGCTAAGTTGGAAGCCCAAATCCCAAACCCAGACTGGATTTACTGCCAGGAGAATCGTTGCTGTGACAAGCAATGCCCCCAGGGGTTTCACCTTGCGTTCTGCTAAAAGAGCGGTGAGGGCTACCCCTCCCATGATGGCGGCTCGCAATACGGAAGGCTGAAGCCCTGCCAACCCGACAAACAGCAATAGGGCCCCCAGTCCTGAACCCACCCGCCATTTGACTGAACAGCGTCGTGTTAGGGCCATCACTACGCCCAGAAAAACGGCAACGTGCGCTCCCGAAGCTGCCAGTGTGTGAGACAATCCAGCAATCCGAAAGGACTCCCGCACGGAATGGGGCACATCCACCGATCGCCCACCCATCACCATTGCACTCAGCAACACCCCTTCCGGAACCCCTGCCCCTCTCACCTGGGCCCGAATGATCCGTTGGCGAATGTTCCACAGGATCGGCGGTGAAGCTCGATTTTGGGTGCGATCGATCGTTTTGCCATTCAGTCCGGCGAAGATGCCCCGCTGGGCGAGATACTGAGCAAAATCAAACCCACCCGGATTGGCGGCAGGCTTTGGCAAATAAAGGGAGCCAGCAACGGTGACCGTTTGCCCCGGATAGAGTCCTGTTCCTTGCAGGAGGGGAACCGTGACGTAAACCCTACCCGTTACTGTGGCAGGTTCAGCCTCGATCGGGCTTTCACTGGATGCGGTGGGTTTTAACTGAGCCGCTTTTAGTTCAAACTGAATGCGCTGGCTCTGGGTTAAGCGGGGGGTTGTGTCAATTTTTCCGGTGAGGGCCACCGTCGGGGAAATGGCAGGGTCTTCAATGAAACGGCTCACGTCGATCGCCCCTGGATGAGGTAATCGCCATTGAAAATATAGCCCTGCCAGAAAAGCAATGACACCTGCAATTGCCCAAACCCAAGATTTTACTCCGACACGCCAAAAGTAAGGAATCAGGAACGATGCCAGAATGCCGAAGAGTAAAGGAAGGATGGCTCCGATCGGAATACCTCGAACCGTTCCTGAAATTCCTGTGAAGAGCAACCCTAGAATGAAGGCAAAGCAAAAAATGACACCGCTGATTGCAGCCATAAAACCAGTATTTGGGAAAGAACCTGACCTGCTCTTTCACCCACTGCACCGCAGAGCCTTAAACCTAAATTGATCATTCAATAAATAATCAAATAGACAATCCAAGTTTTAGACCCAGCATGGCATGGAGAAAAAGCAAGCATAGCGCTGTACTCCCCAAATAGGCATGGGTCGATCGCAGCATTGCTTTATTTTTCCCAAATCCAGTTGCGGCAATCACAGCATTGATGCTCAACAGCAAAATTACGGCTGATCCCGTCCAAAAGTGGGAACTCTCAAAAATGGGCTTTTGTTGCATCACCAACGACAAAACGCCGCCGGTATACCCCAACACAATGAACAAATACATCAACGGAGCCAGTTTCCGATGATCCGATCGGCTCTTGATAGCAGCATCTTTATCCGCCGCAGCTCGACCCCGCCAGCCTGCCAAACCCACAAAGCTACCCATCACAAACACCACGATCGCCATCATTAAAGGATGACCCCAATGGACGATCGGCTCTGGCACACCCAAACTCCGAAACCATGCGGCGATCGGCTCCAAATAGGCGCGTATGGTCGATACCATTGTGTTCTCCCTAACTATTTTTAAGAAATGTTAAGAATATTTTAGATGAGATTTGAGATTGGGGGACAGAGATCAGGAAGCAGGAGGAGCGGATGGCAGGGGGGAGCGCGATCAGTCCAAGATGTGAGCATCAGGAAAAATCTCCTCTCCTATTCAACGGGTGTATCCCACTTTTGCATTTCCATGACAAATCTCTCACTGGCAGGCAAGATGCCTGCGCTACGGAAATCGATCCATTTGCATCAATGGGATGCTCCCTTTCGTATTTCCAGACAATGCGATCGGCTTTGCTTTTTTAGCTGTCCTATCTTTTCATTTCAAACCAAACATTGGAAGGTTCACTTTTGGCATTGAACGTTCCAAGCGATTTACACATTGTGATCAACTGAACAAAGAATTGCAGCCGCAGGCAGATTAGTGCTGGAGAATTTCATGATTAAGTTTTCTCTGTATAAATCTCCTATGGTAATGCACAGAATGCTTAGGGCAAGCTCTCTGACGTTAAGCCATCATTGCGACAAACTCGACCATCTCAACTTTTCCATCCGTTGCCAGAACCTTTATCTGAGAAGGGTTTCCTGTAATTCCAACTATTTTTTCAATCCTTTCTGGAATGAATGTAATTTACTTGTAGTATTTAGTATTACAATTGAAGGATGAGCAGGTAAACTGAGGCATCCTCAGCTAGTTAAAAGCGATCGGGCTACCAGATAACGTGAATGATTCAAATGAACCATTCAAACTGACAGAATTTCCAATCATTTTTCCGAAATCTTCTGTCTGCAATGAGTAGCAAAAAACAATGCAGCTAAAGGAGAATGTGCTTTCTTTTTGAATGATTTAAGAGCGATCGTCTTTCGTCACTTAGCCTCTACAAGTGACCGTTCAAACACCTTGTTTGCTTCCCTGGAGATTTCACCCATGTTGCTCTTCGTTCACCTGCTCAAACCAAAAGAACAAAAGCCTTCTCCTCAGAAGACTGCTGAACCCAATCAAACTCCTTTATCGAACCAAGCTCACAACCGCGCTGTTGAGCATCTCAACCAAGTTAAAGCAAATCATTTACTTGAGCGCAGATTGTTTTTGTAATCAATTGTTCGTGTTTGGTAATCGGTATTGGTAATCGGGAATGGGGGATGGGGAATGGGGATAAGTGATTGGTGATAAGTGATTGGTAATGAGTATGTATTGAAGGATTAATGCTTTACCGCTTTCATTGACCATCACCTGTCACCGATGACCTATTATCCAATTCCCCATTACCCATTACCCAATTCCCCATTACCTCCCCTAAACCCTCATTCACTCAATCTTACGAATGGCAACTTTAACGATGCGCCCCTACAAAGGCGAAACAGATTTACAACCGATCGTCGATCTGCTGAATGCCTGTGAAGCGGTCGATCGCGAGGACAATTACCATACGGTGGCAGGGCTACAACTGGGGCTAACGTCTCCGAATGTTGACCCCGATCGCGACATTCGGTTGTGGCATAACGAAAGTGGTCAATTGATTGCCTTTGGGCAGGTCTGGCTTCCGGATCAGTTTGTTGATGAAGTCGTTGATGGCTATCTTTCATTTCGCGTTCATCCAACAGCCCGCCATCGCGGTTTAGAACAAGAAATTATTGCTTGGGCTGAAACACGGCTTCGGGTCGCAGGACAGGAACATGCCTTGCCCGCAAAGTTGGCGGTTAGCTGCCGAGATTATCAGCGCAACCGGATTCAGCTTTATGAAGCGGCTGGCTTTGTTTACGAGCGATCGTTTTTACGCATGAAGCGATCGTTGTCAGAGCCAATTCCAACTCCTGTACTGCCTGAGGGCTTCACATTGATTTCTGGACAGGAGATTGATGTTGCTGCCTGGGTGGAAATGCACAACCAAACGTTTATCGACCACTGGAACTTTCACCCGTTGACGATCGTGCAGGCTGAACACTGGCTCACTGATCCCACCTATCGTCCAGAGCTTGACCTGGTGGCAGTTGCTCCTGATGGAACCTATGCCGCCTTCTGTTACAACTCCATCGACCCGGATGACAACCTGCACCGCAAATGCTCGGAGGGTTGGGTGGGAATGCTCGGCACTCGTCGGGGATTCCGTCGTTTGGGATTAGGGCGTGCCATGTTGCTGTCTGGTTTACACCGTCTGAAGGCGGCTGGTATGGATACGGCATTCCTCGGCGTGGATACCGAAAATCCCAATCAGGCCTATGCTCTGTACGAGTCAACTGGGTTCCGCAAGGTCTATTCCAGTTTCTCTTACGCAAAGTCGATCGCCTAGACAACGGTTAACGAGGCAACGATTAAGTAGGGGTTTTGCACTGCGAAGCCCCTCTTTTGCCCTGAACCACTAGAGCGGTTTCTGCACGGGAATACCCACCGCACGCGGAAACTGGGCTGGGGTCGGTTTAACTTTTTTAAGAATAATGCAGTGGCGAATCCCCTGACTCAAGGGTGTAATGAACCGATCGACCTTTTCCAATTTTCCCCCTAACTGAGAAACCGCTCGCTCTAAGTGTTGTTCTTCTGCTGGTGTCCACTGTCCCCGATACAGCACCCCCGCACCTCCAAGCTTCAGCAAGGGCAAGGCATACTCTGCACAAACTGAAGCAGTTGCCACCGCCCGAATTAACGCCAAATCATAAACTTCCCGATGCTGAGGATGCCGTCCAACTTGTTCAGCCCGGTTCACCAGCGTTTTAGCATTCTGGATGCCCATTACGTCGAGCACAGTATCCAAAAACGCCCTTTTTTTCCGAGTCGAATCAAGCAGTGCCACCGTCCCATCCGGACAAACGATCGCCACAGGAATTCCTGGAAACCCGGCCCCCGTCCCAATATCAATACCC
>PVWD01000420.1 GCA_003003615.1 filamentous cyanobacterium CCP2
AATATTCTGCTGAATGAGGGCATCCGGGCTTGGTTGGCTCCTCAAGATCAGCCTCACGAAAACTTTGTATTCCCTGAGGAAGTTCTACCTCGCGGTAACGCACTGTAAGCGTGAGTGGTAAGTTAGCGGATTTTTAACTCGGTTAACACCTTAAATTGAGTTGCCTCTGCCCTTGGGCAGGGGCTTTTTGATTTGATCAAGACTTACGCAAAGCTTTCAATTGTAGGGGGCAGTGCCCACCTTACGCTAAATCTGGAGGTATGAAACAGAGCTTGCGTAAGTTCTGTTGATATGGATCTTCCAAAGATGGCTATGGTTCGTTTGCTGGAAAATCGCTATAACGTTAAAGGTGATTGTGCCTGAGCATACAGAGCGGTATCTTTCGATCGCGCCTTAATAGACTTTAAGAGAACAGACTTTGATTCAGCGAAAGCCGTGCTAGAACCCATTACTCCATTATTGGATTCCATGCGGCTGCTTGTTGATCTACAGCGGGTCAGCGAAGTGGTGCAGCGTTTTAAGGGGTGTCTTGACCCAGAGGAAATCGCAAAACGGGCAACAGATGGATTAATCCAGGAGTTTGATTGCGCATTTGCCCGAATTTGGTTAATGGAGCCAGATGGAGCATTGCTACGGCTAGTGGCTTCTTCGGGCATCTACACCCATACAGACGGCTTTTTTGCCAGGGTGCCTTTGGGAGCTTTTAAGGTGGGCAAGATTGCCCAAAATCGCATTCCGTTTCTGAGTAACAATTTGCCCGATGAACCCTGGGTCAAAGATCGGAACTGGGCGATCGAACATCACATGGTTGGGTTTGCGGGGTATCCTTTGGCGATCGGTGACACCGTTACTGGGGTGCTTGCGGTTTTCAGTCATCATTCCCTTTCCCCAGAATTTTTGGAAGCGTTGCAAGGGCTATGCACCACCCTCACCATTACCTTGGAAAATGCCCTGCTGTTCAAACGAATTCAGCCCGTGAACAATTTGGCTGCTAGTCCGGTCCCCCTTTCAGAAAAGCTCGCAGGCATTTTGCACCGGACTCGCCTCAGTTTAGTTGGCACAGAGCGACCGCTTGCCGCTTCAGTGAACTGTATTTTGCTGCGAATGGCAGAAATTTTGGCAGAAATGGACTGCACCTATTGCCGGTTTATCTATGGAGCAGAGCAGGTTTCCCTGGAGGCAATGGTGTTTCCGTCAGAAATTTCACTGGGGTCAGTGCAAGACTGGGCAATGTCGCAGTTTCATGGCGTGTTGTTTAGTGTGACTTGTTTAGGAGGAATGTTACAAACCTTTACAGGGGAAAATCAAAATGTGCTTCAGGTGGTGTTGCGGGTTTCCTACCCCAGTTGCAACTTGGCAGATTGGCTACGAATTCATTGCACCAAGCCTGTCCTGCAAACCGCATTTACCCATTTGGCCTATCAAGCAGGGCTGAATGTTTGCACGATCGACGATCCCAAAGTGCTGCTCTTAACGGATGATGTACAGCAAACTAAAACGGCTCACCAAGTCCTATGGATTGACGACGGGACTGCTGTTCCCCAACGCATCGTGGGCAAAGTGGATTTAAATATTACGCCATCCCTCTTGCGGGAAGCAGTGGAAACAGTGAGCCAGGGAAATTCTTGGGGATTGTCTGACTCAGAACCCACTGCACCAGGGTTGTCCGATCGCGAACGGGAAATTTTGCATCTGTTGGCGCAGGGACTACGCGATCGAGATATTGCCCACCAACTTCACATCAGCGAACGCACGGTGAAATTTCATATTAACAACGTGCTAACCAAGCTGGGAGCGCGGACACGATGTCAGGCAATTTATCTATCTACGGTCAAGGGGGCCGTCAAAGCGGTTTAGTTGCTTTTGGCTCTGGTATTTGCAGATTACGGCAAATTTTACAGATTAGATAAATGAGCTGAGTTGCAGGGCGTTGGCAAGGGTTTCGACAAACGCAAGACCGGCGATCGGGTTGCCAACCGAATCTAAAGCAGGGCTATAGCAGGCGATCGTCCCTTGTCGGGGAACAATGGCAATCAGTGCCCCACTAATTCCAGATTTCATGGGTAATCCAACCTTCACAGCGTAAAGAGCGGAAGCTTCATAGAGTCCACAGGTGAGCATGAGGGCATTCACGGCTTGGCGGTGTTGTAGGGAAATGAGACTACGTTCGTAGGCTAGCAAGTCTCCTAAACAGGCGAGATCGACGACATTTCCCGAAAGACAGCAAATTTGCTCGTAAGCATCAATCACCGTTGCTGGTTTTGTAATGTGCTTGGTTTCAGACAAGTGGCGCACAAGGGACTGATTTGGCTCTCTGCCTGCGGAACGGACAGAAGCAAGCATTGCCTCATCCAAGGTCAGTTGGCAGCCTGCTTTGGCGTTTAACCACTCACACAAAGCCTGACAGCGATCGGTTCCCGTTTTGCCAGGTAGGTACCCAGACAGCAAGATGGCTCCACTGTTAATCATGGGATTGCGGGGATGTCCGCGATCGGCAATCAGTTGATTCAACGAATTAAACGGCTGATCCGAAGGCAGCACACCTACCCATTCAAATACTTTTTCCGCCCCAAACTGTTCCAGTAAATAAAGCAGCAAAAACGGTTTGATTGCACTCATGAGGGGAAAAGTGCGATCGGTTTCGCCTAAGCTGTAACGTTGGCCGGTATGAACATGAATTTGGACTGCCAACCAACCGGGATCGGACTGAGCCAGAAGCGGAATTCGTTGAGCAACTTTTGCATGGGCAGTCTGGAGAATCGCCTGGCTTGCCCAATTTTCCAGATAGGAAGAGTCCAGGTCGTGAAGTTTGGATGGCACTGCCATAGGGCATTAGGGTGAGGGAACACGCTGTTAGGGTTGTGCTGTATCTAAAATAGTTCCTTTTAGACAAGCAGTGGTGAGGATGGCCCCCTCAAAATTGGTTCCGTTTAACTCAGCACACAACAAGTTTGCCCCTGACAGGCTGGCCCCTGCCAAGTTCGCATCGCGCAAATCAGCTTCTTCCAGGTTTGCCTCACTCAAAATTGCCCCTTGCAGATCTGCCTGAGCCAAGTTTGCTCCCCCTAAATTCGCACGGGTCAAATTCACGCCCCGCAAATCCGCACCGCGCAAATCCACCCCCTGCAAGTTGACGTTCATCAGGTTGGCTCCACTTAAAAACGCCCCGACTAAACTCGTCTGCACTAAATTTGCTTGCATCAGGTTCGCCCCCCGCAGGTTTGCCCCCCGCAGGTCAGCATGGGAAAGGTCTGCCTGCATCAGGTTTGCCCCCAGCAAATTTGCTCGTAAGTCGGTACGGGTCAGATGGCACCCCATAAGGCTAGCTCCATCCAAGCTGGCTCCGTTCAGCTTTGCCCCCATCAGATTTGCCCCATTCAGGTTGGCTCCAGAGAGGTTGACTCGGTTCAAATTGACCTGAGAGAGGTCTTCATCTTCCAGGTCGGCTCCAGCCAGGTGTTTCAGTTTTCCAGAGCGAATTGCGTCAATGTCCATGATGAGGGTAGGTGAGGATAGAAACGCAAAATTTTGCGTCTGTACGATGGGTTAAGCGTGAGGGGTGAGATTTTCTTGGTAGGCAAGAATCATCTCTTCGGTGGGGTCTAGCATCCATAAGCCAGAGGCGATTTTGGGAAGGGCAACGGGCAACGATAAGCCTTGCTGCATGGCTGTAACAAGCAACCCCAGGGCTTCAATCAGTTTGGGATCCCAACGATCGCCCTGCTGCGATCGACAATTAGAAAAGACTTGGGCCAGGTCATTGGGGCTAGGCGAATTTGATGGATTGGCATTGCGGAGGGCAGCCAGTTGCTGTTGGAAATGAATCACTAACCCCAAAATTCGAGATTCAACCGGGATTTCATCCCCAACCAATCCGGCGGGTTGTCCTGTACCGTTCCACCACTCCGACTGATGGGTCAAAATTGTGGCGATCGCCCGAAGTCTTTGCATACGGCGCAGCACCTGGATGCCGGGTAAAAGGGAGCAGGTGAGGGGGACGCTGGCTGATTCGTCTTGATAGCGGGTGGAAGCTCCGGGAGCTAAGACGGTGTCGGTGGTGCGGAGGAGGGCAATCCGGTAGAGTAATCCGGCTAAACGAAGACGGTGTAACTGCCAGGCGGGTAGGTCAAGCAATTGCCCCATTGCTTCGGCCAGAGTGGCCACTTCAGCCGCAGCATTGGGATTGCTGAGATCGGTTTGGTCAATCAGTTGGGCGACGCGCAAGTAGGTTTGTAATTCATTCGACAGGAGATTGTCTTCCAGGAAGGTTTGGCTGTCCCCATCGGAATGGCCCGTTTGCAGATAGTCCACCACTAAAGAAGCGATTTGCCCCAAATGGTCTGCCGTGGGCGTGCCGCACAGGGCCGTTTCAGACTGGC
>PVWD01000421.1 GCA_003003615.1 filamentous cyanobacterium CCP2
GGCTTGAAAAGACGGATAGCGATCGGCTCCCGGTAGCCAATCTCCCAAAAACCAGGCTTCCCATTCTCCTTCTGCTGTCACCACTTGCGGATTGAGCAAATAGATGGCAGCCTCACCGCGCTTACTGATTTCTAATGCCGTTTGCAAATATTCCACACGGATCTTGCTGCAATCCTGTTCATCTCCGTACACAAAGTATTCTTTATCTGATACAGAAAGGGTTACAGCATTATCATCAGACGAGTCGCTGGAAAAGTGCCCAGATTTTTCTGACCATGCATCAATCCAATCTTGATGTCTGGTTGCAAACCACTCAATCTCTTCAACAGACCACAGCCGATTAATAAAGGGGGTCGTTTGCCGCCAACCGTTGCTCACCTTCAGAAAGGCTCGATACGATGGGGGTAAAGTGCTGCCCAACCGAGCTTCAGCCTGGGCAATTTGTTCTTCAGTGGCTCCTGCATACCCCAGCCAACTAGACTCAATCACTTCAGGTGGTAGGCTTTCCCGATCGCGATCAATCGACTCTAATATTTCCTGGCTCCACTGCCTCAGGAAACTTTCCCAGTCAAAGCTATTCATGGCGTAAAGTCCTCGTTGAACAAAAAACCTGGTAGGCTCAGCGTCCTACCAGGTAGCCTAGGTTCCTGGCTTACACCAGGCGATCGTTACGCTCAGACGGTGTACGCAGAACGCTTAGGTTATTCTTGACCCGCAGGATAGACTTGGAGCAGCACTCTTTCGATGTAGCCATGTCCCCAAATCTTAGTTGTGCAAGGATTTTCAACAGGGCCAACAGTTGCGACTGCACCAATTCCATAAAGCCCAAACGGCATTCCTTGATCGCTGGGGCGGGTTGGCATCGTTTCAACGTGATAGACGTACACGCCCTTTTCGGTCAGCTTTGTTGCAGAAAGATCAACTTCTGCGGCGCGAATGCCATAGCCTTCCAGCCCAAAGCTGATATTGATGCGAGTTCCCAGGCACATCAGCAACTCGGTTAGAGGCGTTTTATTGAACTCAACATCGACGCTAGCGATAAAGTACTCATCTTCAGCGATGATGTACTGAGAGTTCGCTGGATCAGCTGGATTGTTGCCTAAACCTCTTACATCCAGGTTAGATAGTTTGAAGGTGACAGGGCCAACGATCGTTTGCGAGCGAGTTTCAGTCAGGGTAAGTTCATCGGGTTGTCCAGGAACGCCAATTACACGCTGTTGTTGTTGCGGACGGGCTGCTTTTGCTGCCATTTCTTGCATTAAGTTAGACATATTTTGAAATATCCTTGTTTACTTTCAAGTTGTGAAGTTCAGTGATAAGCCTTTGCAGAATTGACTTTTGGTTTTTGTTCCTTCGCTTTTGTGCTTGGCTTGTCAACTGAACCTATCATTACAACTCCACAAGGCATCGTTAAGTACCCTAGCTGGGTACTTTTTTCCCTTGGTTGATCCATTAAAGTAAGAGAGTATAATGTGATCGTTGAAATTTTTTTGGGTATTTCTTGAAAGGAGTGATTTAACTCTCATCTTGGTTGTGCAGTAGCGAATCTTCACAATTAAAATTTACGCTACTTACAGTGTCCTGAACCCAGACTTTACCGTCAGCTCTCCTCCATCTACAGCGTATGTATCAAAAGAGGAAGCAAGTTTAAAGATACACAATTTATGCAAAATGGCAGTTGTAATAAGTAGTCATAGTGAAACGTTAAACCTTCATAGTCGGATTGTTTAAATTTCTCAACGATGACTTTCCCTAAAATCAGCGGAGAAACTATGTTTGAATTTTCTCTTTTCGCAAAGGACTGGTGGAACAACCCCGTTTTGATAAAAAAGAAATATCAATGAATACTAAATCGCAACATCGTTCAATGGCAATGTAGTTCAGTCATCAACGGAGATGGGTAAATAAAACATCGCCCTTATTTCTCATCCCTTCTCTGTAGGGGAAAGGGTCGAGCTATTTTTCCTTTTTTCAAAAGCTGCTGTATGCACACAAGCCAAACTAATTCTAGTGACCTCTTTTGGCAAAGAAGGTAGAAGCTAAAGCCTTTTTGCAATGAGCATTTGAATGTATATAGCAGCCTTTAGATGGCTAAGTAAAGGATAACTAAGCAGCCCCCTTCTTTTGGGTTCGCTCTGCACTCAGCTTAACATTCTGGAGGCAATTGGATGACTATTTCGATTCCTAAAGTGAGTAATAACAGCAGCGTTTCTCAGCTTCATCATTACTCCTCTCAAAATGGTTATGAACAGGCTTATTTATTTGAAAAAGTCATTGAAGATTTAGTTGATGGAATTTTAATTGTCACTGAACGAAGAGAGTTGATTTATCTTAATGAATGTGCCCGAAGAATTTTGCGGCAGCTTAACCGAGACAAAACAATGGTTAATATGGTTCCTGAGGAAATATGGCACATTTGCCAAACCCTCATTAACAGTCGTCATTTATTTCCCAAACAGTATTGGCTGATTGAATCAAAGGTATTTGTTGATAGTTCTGTTGTGTTTAATGTTCGTGCTCGATGGTTAAAGTTAGAACACGTAGAGCATCCCTGTTTGTTGTTGAGTATTCGTGATCATTACCAGTATATTAAAGATATTGCGATCGAAGAATCCCAAAAATACGGCTTAACATCGCGTGAAAGAGAAACCTGGTTACTTCATCGAGCAAACTATACGTATAAACAGATCGCTTCAGAGCTTTGCATTACACCAAATACCGTTAAAAAACATATGAAAAATATCTACTTAAAGCAGAAAGCGATCGCTCCCCTTCAAGACGAATAAGAACAATACTCCCCTAGGAATTACGATGTTTTACCAAAGTGATTCCATCATCTTTACTAAGAAGATTTTTATCAACAGGCTGTCAAGTTCGATCGCCTAATTGGGCGCGATCGGTTCGCTGGGACTGCTCAATCAATGATTCATAATCCTCTTTGGTAATGATGGCTTCCAGTGTTTCCAACCGTGATTCAAGCTGCCGGATTTTTTCAGCTTGTTCAGGCAACCGTTTTTGCTTTTCTTCATTCAATACAAAGACTGTTGTTGCTGCGGCTGCAATCGGCGGAATGGCAATTGCCACTGGATTTCCTCTGCCAAAGATACCGATTAGTGCCACCATACCAACGGCAGTACTCCAGATCGAAGTAACAAGTTTTTCTCTGACAGATAGTCCTTTGTCTGGTTTCGTCATGATCAGTTTGAGAAATACCGAAAAATACAAAGATCTGCATCCAGGCTATCGGCATAGATCCTTGCCTGACTTCCTCCACATGGGCGATTCAGTTTAAGTCGTGTAGCAGTGCGTTGTGGAACAGTCAAAAAGGAGCGAAATCAGAATTGCTTCAACGATCGCCCGCGCCAAGTCCACCCCCATCCTGTTTCCGTTTTGATGATAGAAGCTAGCGTAATTGCCGAAATTAATACACCGCCAACTCCGGCAAGCCACCAATATCGAGGAGAGAAATCGCCTGCTTCCAGCAAAATCTTTCGCATCAGAAAATGAATACTGATGATAATGAGTGAAAGAACGATCGCGAGCTGCTGATCAAGCGACGACGGAACAAAGATTGCTTGAATGAGCGATGAAAATAAAGCTAACCAGGGGACTGTAAAGATTAACGGCATCAGTGCTGCAAACAGCAGGGAGCTAAGCAAGTTTCGGTCTGAGCCAAGGAACATGTTTTTTGTCCAACCTTCCCAAAGGGCTTGCCACGATCGATACATCCGCACCGAAATTAGCTTAATTCCTGACAGCAACCGTAACGTTAGTCCGCTTTGCTTCACCAAACGTGCCAATGCCACATCTTCCACCACCTGATCGCCCACTGTCCGATGCCCACCAATTTGTTCATAGGCACTGCGCCGAAACAGCATAAACGGCCCCGCAGCAAAGGCTTTGTCTGACTTCGGATCATTCACAACATCCGCATTAAATCCAATTAAAATGGTGCTGAACATCAACGGTTGCACAATCCATTCCGCCAAACAGCCACAAATAATGGCTGGGCCGCATGACAGCAGATCAATTTGCTCTCGTTCTGCGGTTTGCACTGCCGCCTCGATCGCCCCTTCACCCAACCGCACATCTGCATCAATGAATAGCAAAAAATCTCCGGGTGCTGTTTCTGCTCCCTGCACACAGGCCCAACTTTTTCCCACCCAAGTTTCCCCTGCCGGACGCGGTTTCCCCAGCAGCAAATTTAGGCGCGGATCATTCAAGGTTTCCTGAAGCAGTTGCACGATCGCCACTGTTTCATCGGTAGACTGGTCATCCACCACCCAAACATTTAAAACGTCTGTCGGAAGCGGTGTACTGTCTAAGACAGACCTGATGCATTCCTCAATATTTTCTGCTTCGTTGTAGGCAGG
>PVWD01000114.1 GCA_003003615.1 filamentous cyanobacterium CCP2
GGGCAAGCATTGCAGTTTCAAAAACTACAACCACTAATCCAGATCGATCGCCTCAAACTATCATCTATCAGAGACTCCGGATCTCAGCCTAAGGCACAACACCTCATCAATCCAAAATCCAGAATCTAAACTCCAAAATCCCTATAGGGGATGGAATAACAAATCAGGGAAGAACCGATTGAATTCAATCAAAATTCCCGCCGTGATGAACATCCAAATGGCTGCTAAAACAGGGGCCGTGGACAAGTACTTCAGAAAATATTGCATGGGCATCCTCCAAGATCGGATGAAGAATTATCGAGGTGAAACAGGAATTTGGCTATCTGGAACGGTGAGTTTGCCAGTGGTTAGCTCTCGGATTGCAGCAAGGGGCCAAGCAAATCCAGACAGCATACACTTGATCGCCAAAGGCACATCAATGATGATTTCCTTCATTTCTGGGTCTTTATCCCCCCTAACCGTAATTAGGTAAGAACGACCCACCCAGCCAATCCATCCGGCAATATATAGGAAAAGAATGCTGGGAATGAGGAATTCACCGGCGTGGCTCAAACGACCATCCACAACCAGGTGTGGAAGTCCATCACTGCCGCAGAGCAGGTTGGAGTTACCATAGGCTTCAAAACGAGCTTTCGCCTGATCCGTCCGGGCGTTTGCTGCACGGGCCGCAAAAGCCTTAGATTCACCACAGGGGGTTAGGCCTGCTACATCTGCCGAAGCAGACGGCGCAAAGTTAAACCACAAAAAAACAACTAGGATTAGAGCAAACAATCTTCGCATGGAGTTGTTTCCCTTCTATTTACAAAGATCAAAAATTTTGTACAAAACGTTAAGTTTTTTGTACATAAAGGTTGGACTGTCAGAGCAATCATACTCCCAAGGTAGACACAGATTAGTTAAGCTTTTAATAGAAGTTTACGTAAGCCCTAGTTTGGGTAAAAAACTAAGCTCTACAGCCATTACGGGCCCCAAGGGCAAGCCCCCTTTAATGCAAAAACAAAATATTTCTTAACAAAAAGAATTTGGGTTAGCATTGCCCCCATTCTGTTCAGGTCTCATAGAGACCACGACATACCACAGTGACAAGTCAATGGCAATTGTTTTAGGCATTGAAACGAGTTGTGATGAAACCTCAGTGGCGATCGTGCGCGATCGGCAGGTCTTGAGTAACATTGTTTCTTCACAAATTGAGATTCATCAGCAGTATGGGGGGGTTGTCCCGGAGATTGCCTCTCGCCGCCACGTGGAAATGGTGAATTGGGCGATCGAGCAAGCCATGCAAGAGGCAACGTTAACCTGGAAGGAGATTGATGGCATTGCGGCAACCTGTGCCCCTGGATTGGTGGGAGCCTTGCTGGTGGGCGTTACGGCTGGCAAAACTTTGTCCTTGCTGCATGAAAAGCCATTTTTGGGCGTTCATCATCTAGAGGGGCATATCTATGCTTCTTATTTGAGTGAGCCGTCCTTGCAGCCGCCGTTTCTCTGTTTGCTTGTCTCTGGCGGACATACCAGCCTGATCTATGTCAAAGCCTGCGGACACTATGAAACGTTAGGGCAAACCCGCGATGATGCGGCTGGGGAAGCGTTTGACAAAGTAGCTCGTCTGCTGAATTTAGGCTACCCTGGCGGCCCCGTGATCGATCGCCTGTCCAAGGAGGGTAATTCCCGTGCCTTTCCCTTACCTGAAGGTCAGGTATCCTTACCTGAAGGAGGCTTTCACCCCTACGACTCCAGCTTTAGCGGGCTCAAAACGGCCGTCCTTCGCCTCACCCAGAAGCTTCAGCAGGAAACAGATACGCTTCCCATTCCAGATTTAGCTGCCAGTTTCCAAGACACCGTTGCCAGAGCACTAACCAAACGCACGATCGCCTGTGCCCTGAACTATGGGTTGAATGCGATCGCGATTGGGGGTGGCGTTGCCGCAAACAGTAGCCTCCGCCATCATCTGCAAGCTGCCGCCCATACCCATAACCTTAACGTCTATTTCCCACCCCTCAAGTTTTGCACCGACAATGCCGCCATGATTGCCTGTGCTGCGGCTGAACACCTCGATCGAGGACATACTTCCTCTTTGCAGTTGGGTGTGCAGTCAAGAATGCCAATTTCTGATGTGATGAAGCTGTATGAAGTCAGTTAGAACTTAAGTTGGGAGAATTACATAACGAGGCAGGCAAGATGCCCGCTCCACAAGAATTAAGCACTCCCCACTCCCTACTCTCCACTCCCTTCATACCGTGCCAAAACCGATCGAACCTCTGCCACAACTGCATCAGGCTGTTCAACCATTGCCAAGTGACCACAGTTAGGAATTTCACTGACATTCCTACCGCAGCACTCGAAAGACGGGTGGAAGCTGGCTAGGTGATGGACGTATTTGGGTTCCATGATTGTGTCATTGGCTCCAGCAATGAAATGTACGGGTTGCTGAATTTGGGAAACCACTTGCGGTAAACAGTTAACCTCTACTTCGGTTGTAGAGTCTAGTAAAGAGCCGATCGCAGCTTCAGGGAGAGCCGTGAGCAAATCCAGCAGTCTTTGCCGTCCCCATTCCCGGGGTAGGGGTTGGGCCACGTTCATCCGCGTTAGGGCCATGTCTAAAAGCGGAATGTAAGAAAGCCAGCGAGGACGGTATTTGATAAGCTGCTGCCCTGCTGCTCGAAACCGTTCAAACTCTTCTTTTAAGTAAATTCCGCCGCCAGAATTGACACAAATTGCCCCTGCCACAAGCTCTGGAAATTGATGTGCTGCCCATAGTGCAATGCTTCCTCCCAAAGAGTGTCCGACCAACCAAGCTTTTGAAACATTTAGCTGCTTCAGCAACAGCCCTAAATCGTGGGCATAGGCAGCAGGCGTATAGCTTGGAGAGGCAGCATCTGATGTAGAAGACGCTTCAACGGGTTGACGATACGCAGAAACGCTTGTCATACTCACCACGCCCACGGTTGCCCGCTCTCGAACTGAGTCAGGTCGCAACGTACCATCTTTAACCCCTGCTTCAAGTATGGGCTGAGAAGCCCCAAAACCCCGCAAATCATAGGAAAGGCACTGATAATCGGGGGCTAATTGCTGAATCACAGGCCGCCAATAGCTACGGCTCAATAACCAGCCGTGCAGAAACACTAGAACGGTCGGAGAATCCGTTGGGGCTGACAGTTCGTAGGCATGGGGAAATCCCAAAATATCAATGGTTTTGACCATATAAACACTAGGGAGCCTCGGCTGCTAGAGCGCAACTAAGGAATACACGGTGCGTAGTCAGCAATAAATTTGGTTCTATCTCTATGATAAGTTCGGGATGGCAATGTTTCCAAGTGGTTGAACCGATAAGCTGGGAAGAGACTCTAAATTGAAAGAAAAAAAACAGCTAAGTATCCGGGTATTGGCGATCGGTTCAGAAGAGTGAACTGGGGAAATAGATAGTGGGGGGACTCTTGCCCCTTAGCGTCTCTGCTAAAAATCGGTTAAAACGAAAAAATCTTCAATAGCGACAAAAACTAGCTTTGTCACCTCCGTAGTTCCTGTTTGAAGACTATAACTGTAGTTACACCTGTACTTTGACTAGACCGTAAATTTATGGGCATTCATCTGGGCTTTAAGCAAAGTCGCGCTAACTTTAGCAACTCTTCAAGAGATTTCCCGCGAGAATGGCACTTTGATAGGGAATTGTTGGAAAGATAATGATAAGTAGGGTGTCAAAACTTTGAAATTTCAAATTTCAGGGTTTGGTAACACTGTATGCAATGACACCTAGCGATTGATAGAGCGAGTGATGCCACATGAGCTACTGCTTAAATCCAGCCTGTCCTAATCCAGAGAACTTAGCCAACACCGAGCTATGTCAGGCTTGTGGCTCCAAATTGTTGCTGCGCGATCGCTATCGGGTGGTGCAGGCACTTGGTCAAGGTGGCTTTGGGGCTACCTTCTTGGCCAAAGATGAATCCTTGCCGGGAAGTCCCTATTGCGTGATTAAACAACTCCGTCCCGTCGCCACTTCTCCCCATGTGATGCAAATGGCGCGGGAACTCTTTCAACGGGAAGCCAAAACCCTCGGTAAAATTGGTAACCATCCGCAGGTGCCGCGCTTATTAGACTACTTTGAAGCCCATCAGGAATTTTATCTCGTCCAGGAATATATTAGTGGTTCCACGCTCCAGCAAGAAGTTAAGCGATCGGGGCCCTTTAGTGAGGCAGGGGTTAAACAATTCCTCAGTGAAGTCCTGCCGATGCTTCAGTATATTCACGGGCAACAGGTGATTCATCGAGATATTAAGCCAGCCAACTTGATTCGCCGTTCTCAAGACAAGAAGCTGGTATTGATTGACTTTGGAGCTGTTAAAGATCAGGTGAACCCTGTCCGGGCGGGGGCTTCAGAACAAACAGCCCTCACTGCCTACGCCATTGGTACGCCAGGCTACGCTCCCCCAGAGCAAATGGCCATGCGTCCCGTCTACGCCAGCGATATTTATGCTTTGGGTGTCACCTGCCTCTACCTTTTAACCGGACGATCGCCTAAGGATATGGACTATGACCCCGCCACCGGAGAAGTGCTATGGCGTGAACAAGTCCACATCAGCGATCATTTTGCTGAGGTCTTAGAGAAAATGCTGGAAGTCTCTGTCCGGCATCGCTATCAAAATGCTGTTGAAGTGCTACGGGCACTGGATCTAGAGCCTTACCTGGATAGCTTGGCTCAAGGAATGGTATCTCAGGCAAATCGTCCTGCTCGTCGGAATGGGCCCCTGCCATCATCGGGTGAACGCAGTGATGGAAACACGTCGCCTTCCTCTCCTTCTGCCCGTTTAGCAGCGGCCATCCGGGCCCGTCAGAACAAAGCAGAGAATACGATGCATCATTCGGAAGCCACTAGCCTTCAATCCGGTTCTGCTCGAAAACGGGCAATGATGACGCGCCCCGCTTCCAGCACGACAACTCTTGCCAATTCTCAAGGGTCAACGGGGAACCAAGCTTCTGCGATCGTCCCAACAAAGTTCAGCGTCGAGGATATTATCACGTCCTATAGCAAAGGCAACCGGGATTTTACCTGCCAAGACCTGAGCCAACTGAATTTTCACAAAGCCGATCTTTCCAGTGCCAACTTCCATCAGTCCAAGCTGCAAAGAGTTAACCTGCAAGGAGCCAATCTATTCAACGCAGATTTTGGTCGTGCCAGCCTTAGCCAGGCAATCTTGAAAAACGCGAATTTGGCAAGAGCCTATCTCAGCTATGCTGATTTGGCCGGAGCCGACCTGCGAGGAGCCAATCTCAGCTATGCCTACCTCAGCAACGCCAACCTGCGGGGAGCCAATTTATGTGGAGCTGACCTCACTGGAGCCAAAATATCCGATGAGCAATTAGCACTGGCGCGGACGAACTGGGCCACCGTTCACCCAAATGGCAAGCGCGGACTGTGGTGAAGAACAGCGGAATTTGGAGTGGCTTAGCGATAGGCTATAAAAGTGATCCTCCTATGAGCTTTTCATGACAGATAAATCTTCCAAGCTTAATGCCAAACGTTCCAAAACCGCTCAAAAGCTTGATCCAGAACTCTACGCTCAGCTAAAAGCAGAACTCAAAACTCCTTATAAAGGGCTACGGCAGTTTGTATACTTTGCCTGTGGTGCTTCTGGCTTCATTGGGGCTTTTATCTTTCTGACACAGCTACTTGCTGGACAAGATGCCAGTGTTATCCTTCCTAACCTTGCCCTGCAAATTGGAGTCGTTGCCCTCATGATCTGGCTGTTTCGCTTAGAGCAGAGAACCAAGCCCAACCAACGCAAATAGCCCTACTCGGATCTTGGTTTTCCAGTGTTCCTTCTATCTAACCGCTTCTTGATCCCCAAGCCTTGATCCCTGATCCCCGATGTTTAATTAAGGAATCCTTAAAAAATCGTGGGAGCCAAAAAGTTCCTGGCAAACTGGTAAGAGTTCAAATGGGGTCAGCCAATATAAAGACCCTAAACATAAATCCCTGTGAATACCTAATGTAGAGCGTCGGCTTCCAAAATGTGGGCTGACGCTTTACATTTTGCGTATGGAGAAATTAACGACTGATGTATTAGTAGTGGGCGGCGGCACAGGGGGAACGGTTGCAGCAATTCAGGCGGCACGGCGAGGAGTGCGATCGATTTTAGTGAGCGAGTTTCCCTGGCTGGGGGGAATGCTGACAACGGCGGGGGTCTCTGTTCCGGATGGCAATGAATTGGCAGCGTTTCAAACAGGGCTGTGGGGAGCCTTTTTACACGAACTCTTTCAACGCCAACCGCAGGGATTAGACCATGCTTGGGTCAGTTTTTTTAGCTATGAGCCTCGGATTGGAGCAGCCATTTTTGCAGAATGGGTACGATCGCTCCCCAATCTTCACTGGATTTCAGGGCAGGTTCCCCTAGAGGTTCTGCGGCAAGGCGATCGGGTTATAGGAGTCCGATTTGAAGATCTAACCGTTCATGCGGACATTACCCTGGATGGAACCGAATTGGGGGATCTGCTGTCACTGGCAGAGGTTCCCCATCGCTGGGGGTGGGAATGGCAACCGGAATGGCATGAACCCAGTGCCCCCTTGGAGCCAAATGAAATCACGCAGCAGTATGCGGTGCAGGCCTTGACCTGGGTGGTGATGCTGCAAAAGTTTGAGCAAGAGGCCCCAGAAATTCCGGCTCCGCCAAACTATCAGCCAGATTTGTTTGCTGGAACGTGGGAGGGGTATGGAGTAGAGCAGTTTCTCAACTATGGGCGTTTGCCAGGAAATCGCTTTATGCTGAATTTTCCCCAGTGTGGCAATGATTATGGGATCGGGTTGGAGCGGTTAGTGCGATCGAAGTCTGACCATAGCGCGGTATTGCAGGAGGCGTACTGGCATTCTCAGGGGTATACTCGGTTTTTGCAAAGCCAACTGGGGAGACGATATGGACTGGCGGTTGATGTTTTTCCCCATCAGCAACCCTTAGGCGGTGGGGCGTTTGCGCTGCATCCTTACTACCGGGAAAGCCGACGGCTGAAAGGACTGGTGACTGTGCGAGAGCAGGATATTTTACCGATCGCAGGAGGACAGGTCGCCCCTTTGCCCATGAACCCGCAGGGAGAGGTTGAGTCGATCGCCCTTGGCAATTATGTGAATGATCATCACTATCCGGGATATGACTTTCCCCTAAAACCCAAAGCCATCCGGTGGGGTGGACGCTGGACAGGAACCCCCTTTACGTTGCCGTACCGATGCTTGATTCCAGAGGCGATCGATGGGCTGTTAGTTTGTGAAAAAAATAGTTCAATCTCACACATTGCCAATGGAGCAACTCGTTTGCAACCTGTGGTGCTGGGTCTGGGGCAGGCCGCAGGAATGGCAGCTGCTTTGTCTGTGGAGCGAGGCTGTCAACCGAGGGATCTGCCGGTGACAGAAGTTCAAACGGCTCTATTATGCGACCCGATCGCCCCGTCTGCCCTGCTCCCCCTGTTCAACCTTCCTTCCAATCATCCAGACTGGCGGTATTGGCAGCAACATTATCTGAAACATCCAGAAACCTATCCACTCGACGGAGTATGTTCCCCCCTGTCGCCACCCATTATCATTCCTCTGAGCCGATCGCACCAAACCTTCGTCGGTACAGTTCAGGTTATGGCAGACCAAACATACCAGTTCAGTATTACCGAACCGATCGCCCTATCCTCTCAAACAGTGCAACTTGTAACCCTACATCACACGATTCATCAGCAGTTACAAATCTGCGAGACGGGGCAAACGCTTTCCCTGAAGGGGCGACTCAATCAGTCGGGGGGGTGGCTATTGGTCGAACAGATTGAACCTGTGTCCTCTGCCAATTGAAAGTGCTAAGCCTGCTTGAAGGGGAGATCTTGATTGATCAAGTCAATCTCCTGTTGCTCCATTTCATTTACCTCACTGATGTACGTCCGCAAAATTTGCGACAGCCGATCGTCGTAGAAGCGATGCAGTGAATGATTTGGCGTTGCTGGAAAGCCCCGACGTTTCTTATGGCGACCGCCTGCCCCCGGATCAAAGGTTTGAATGTTGTGTTCGATCGCCCACTGAATTGGGCTGTAGTAGCAGGTGTCAAAGTGGAGGTTATCAAACTCTTGCAAAGCACCCCAATAGCGGCCGTAGAGTTGATCCCCTTTGGTCAGACAAAAAGACATGCCGATCGGGTGCTGGTCATTTTCTACGCTGTAAACAGCAAACACGACGACTCGGTGAAGATAATTTGGATAAAGCTGCTCAAAAAACTTGCGCGTTAAGTATTTACTGCCCCACCAGCCAAATTTGTCGCAGGTGTCGCTATAAAAGTCATAAACCTGGGAAAGCAGTGCCTTAGAAATTTCTTCTCCGGCGATCGGCTGAATACGAAGACCTGCTTGCGTCACAGCCTTGCGCTCCCGTTTAATATTACGGCGTTGGTTGGCGTTAAACATGCCCAGGTAGTCATCAAAGGTTTGAAAGCCTTGATTTGACCAAACGTAACTGTGATGCAGCCATCGGGTAAAGCCATGCCGTTCCATCACAGGCTGCCACGCTGGATCAGCATAGAGAAAATTACAGCCCGAAATGCGATTACGGATACAGAAATGGTCGATCGCCCCCACCATCAGTTCAGTTATTTCATCTTCATCTTCGCCGGGAGCCACCAAAAACCGATACCCGTCCGCAGGGGTAAACGGCGACATGCCCAAAAGCTTAGGGTAATAACGAACGCCCAACCGTTCTGATAACTCCGCCCACTGATGGTCAAAAACGAACTCACCATAGCTATGACCCTTGAGGTAAAGAGGAGCAGCCGCAATCAGAGTTCGATCGCGCCAAACCGTCAGGTGATTGGGCAACCATCCAGCTTTTGCCGTTGCACTGCCAGAGGTTTCCATATTGTTTAACCAGTCCCACTCCAAAAACGGAGTCTTGAGGGGGAGGGCAAGGGCATCCCATTCGGCTTTGGGAATCTCAGCGATTTTGCTTGTCCAGGAGACAGAGTAGCGAGGTTTGAGTTGTTCAACCATTCTGAGGAAAGGACTCGAATATTAAACAGTGTAAAGTTTATCAGGAGGACTGGGCAGGGAATTGGAATAAAGTCCGTGAAGAGAAGGGACAGAAAAGGTTCTTTCCGAGTTTGTCAGCTTTAGGGATTTTGAATGTACAAAATTTTCCAATGGTTGCCACATTTTTAGCCACTGCTACAGAAACAATCACCCTAATGGGCGTATCAAGCATGAGAAAAAATTGCTAGAAGTACGGAATTTTGCTCTCCAAATCAATAAAATTCTGTTTTCAACTGGCTGTTGAATGAATGCTGAATGGGTTGGGGCGGTGTTTTCCAACCAAACGTTTGGGCTGCTCAATCATTTCTTAATGGTTTGGCTAAATACTTTTTAGAACACTCCAAAAAATAAGAACTCAACCGATCGCTTGGTTCTATCTATAAAGAAACCAGCAAAGCTCGATCGCCTCCGCAGGGACACAGTAGGTGATCAGATTTGCCTCAATAGAGGAAATGCGTTGTTAAAAATGATTATTTTTTAAGCGATCGTCTAGATCTGTTTAAATCACTACTTTTAGAGTTTGCATGTAAAACGAATTGGCTAAAAACTCTACATCTAGTATTTTTCCTTTTCTAAAAGGAACTAAAGAGCGATTATTTTCGCTGATTTTAGTACAAAAAAACTATACATTTAAAGTCTTAGATATGCTAGTTTTGACCGTACAAAGGAAGACTTCACAAAAAAGTTTTCTTTACGATGCCACTCAAGTTTTCTACACGATAGATAGGCTGAGCTAGTTGACTGACTTAGCTCGGTTTAACAGTTTTGCCCTTTGACTATTGTGTGGGGCTTTGATTTCAATATGGCTGGTTTTTTAGGCCTAGCCTGTTGGTTATTCGGCATTGCAAATCCCTCAATCAATTAAGGAAAAGGCTTCTATGGAAACTCTTGCATATCTTCACCTAACCGAAGACTACGAAAACTCCGAAGCGAAGGAGTTGAACCTTGCTGGAGTCAGCAACAAAGCTGCTTTGGGCGTTTTGGGTGCAGCAGCAGCAGTGGTAGGCGTTTTGGGAACCGCTGATTCAGCAGAGGCGTATGGCTACTACGGAAGTTACTATTCCTATTCCCATTGCTACTCCTCCTGCTACTACTACCCCACCTACTACTACTATCCCAAGTACTACTACTACCCCTCCTACTACTACTATCCCTGCTACTAACCAGCGATAGCCATTCAAACTTGCAGAAGGTATTTAGATGCTAAGTGTCTTAGCCAAGTTTTGAATGTAGCGTCTTAGGAGAGTCATTTGTTGCCATTGAATCAGGGTTAGTTGTTGATAGGAATTAAACTTTCTTTTGCTCCTGCATCTAGAGGCTTTTTATGGGTTGCTAGATGCAGGAATTTTATTGTGTGAAGCTAGATATTTGACTTGAAAAATTCTTTTTTTAAAGAATTTTGAGTTCAGGCGGAGCTTCCCTTGAAAAATAAGTATGGTTATGCTCCTCAAAAAGTATGGTAAGATTTGGCTAATCCAAGTTCAGGTAAGATTATGCCAAATCCATCCTCCACAACTGAACGATCGACCCATACTTCAGCCTCATCTTGTGAAACCCAGCCCCCCTTCATTCCACTAACTACCCTACCTGCTGCCAAATTTGACTGGAAAACCTTTGCAAAGTACGTTATCACGCTGGGAATAACGGCTTCCTTTGGGCTTTTGAGCGGCTCATTTCTGCTTTATGCCTATCATGATGTCTCAGTCCAACGGCGGCAGGCTGCAACGGAGACTCTGGAGCGGGCAAAAGCTTTTAAAGATCAAGGCGATTTCGATCGATGTATTGAAACTGCCCAATTATCCCCCCATCATTTTGCTAGTGCTGCGCTGCAACGAGACTGTCAAGAAGAGCTTGATCAAAGAAAGCTGAGGCAAGCGAACCAACTTGCATTTGTTCAGGGGCAATTTGTAGCCGCGATTACCTTAGCAAAGAGCGTTTCCAGTCCTGCTTTGCAAGAGGATGTCCGCCAATTTATTCTGCGAGCCACCCGACGCATGATGGAATTAATTGAGGAATGCTATCGGGCAGGAAGAATGGAAGATGCAGTTCATATCGCCAGGGCTATCGGCATCGATAACCCGCTATATGCTCAGGTGCAATCTCGAATTGGGCAAATGCAAATTGAGTGGGCAGAACAAGCGCATCATTATGAAGCAGCCCAACGCTGGTTTGAGGCTGACCAGCTTGATGAAGCCACTGCGTCTCTGCAAAACATCACCCATCCCTACTGGCAAACTCAAATGCAAGCGACCCAAGACGCTGTTCAAGCGCGCCGTTCAGAATTGGAGAGCATCGTTTCTCAGGCGAAATGGGCTTTAGCAGAAAGTGATGCTGCTCATGCAGTTGCTTTGGCTGATACCCTACCTGCAACGGAACCCTGGTCAGGTGAAAAGGCCAACATTTACGCCGCTGCCAAACGCATTGAGGAGCGAAAGTTTTTCCATCAAACATTGGCTTGGGTTGTCGTATTTTTTCTGATGATCTTAATGGTCTTTTTCAAGTGAGTGATGATCTATTTTAGGTAGAACCTTCGGTGGAACTTAATGTGGACAAAATTCACCAAAACTACAGAAAATTTGGCAGTATCGTGGTTCAGTTGAGCTTCACTTCACATAAGTGAAGTTTAGGTATGTTCTTAGCACAAGTACCACATTGTTTTAGGCTGGCAACTACGATAGGATTAGAGCTTAGGAATCAAACGGTTTTTGTCTGTGAGGCTGGTCTCACCTGTGTGAGATCGTGGTCACACCGATGGGTCTGTATCGTTCAGGATAAGCTGAACAACTGCACACATCAGGTTAACTAACCCCATGAATTTTGAAGATGTGTATGTCGTCCTGGATCGGGCAGTCTCGGCCAAAGCAGGACGATCGCTGACAAAAGCAGAGAAATTTGTTCTTACCGGAGCTTGGGATGACGCAACCTATGAAACGATCGCAGCAAAATCCCATGAGTATAGTGTCAATTATCTCAAGCGAGATGTTGGCCCCAAGCTTTGGAAATTACTAAGTGGCATTTTTGAGCTAGAAATTAGCAAGAAAAATTTCCGAGATGCCATCCAGCAATTAGTGTCTAAAAAACACTTAGATACACCATCTGACAACCTTTCAACCACGCTACCACAAGCAGCCCTTGCTTTCAATCTGCCTGCGCTGCCCCATTCAGAAATTGTTGATCGCTCTGTTCGTCCTAACTATGACTTAGATGAAGCGGTTGATATTGATCTGTTCTTTGGGCGAGAAAAGGAGCTAGACAAATTTGAGCAATGGATTGCAAACTCTGCTACCCGTTGTCGCATTGTTTCCCTGTTGGGAGTTGCTGGAATTGGCAAAACTTCGCTGGCAGTTAAGTTAGTGAAACGGGTGCAAAACCAGTTTGAATTTGTCATCTGGCGATCGTTAAAACAAGCCCCTGCATTCAATACTTTACTGGCTGATTTGATTCAGGTTCTATCTGGTACTTCTCCTGAATCGATCGACGATAGCGAGATTAGCATCTCCCATCTCATGGGCCATCTGCGTCAGCATCCCTGTCTTTTGGTATTAGACAGTATCGAAGCCATTTTGCAGCCAAAGCGCAGCGCAGGACGATACCGAAAAGGATATGAGAAATACGGTGAATTCATTAAGCACATTGGCGAAGAAGCCCATCAAAGCTGTTTGTTGCTGATCGGTCGAGAAAAGCTGAATGAAGTTGCGTTGATGGAAGGAACAAAGCTTTTTGTGAAATCCCGTAAGTTAGGTGGATTGAAGCAAGCAGATGCTCAAAAGATTATTGATGTTAAAGGGTTTCAAATTTTTAATTCTGATTCAGATCTGGATAACTCAAGCTTCAGCGAAACAGAAACAGCAATTCAACTCGATCGCCAAAATGAGTTAACCCCAGAACATATCCAGGCATGGAATCGGTTAATTGAACATTATGATGGCAATCCTTTAGCCATTAAGCTGGCTGCAACCGCAGTGTATGAACTGTTTAACGGTGATATTATTGCTTTCCTGTGCCAAGGCAAAAATATCTCTGAAAGCATTGATGATCTTTGTCAAAGTAAAACCATTTTTGATAATATTTACGACCTGATCGAAGAACAGATCGATCGCCTTTCCCCAGATGAGCGCACCATTATTAACTGGTTGGCGATTAGCCATGCTCCCGTTTCCTTTGTGGAATTACAAAATGACATTCTTTCCCCAGAAGTACGCCGTAAATTTTTGGGGCTTTTAAAATCCCTCAAAGATCGATCGCTGATTGAAGTGAAGCAGTCTGGGTTTACTCTTCAGCCTGTAATTCGTGAGTTTTTAATTGAAAAGCTGATTGAAAAACTACTTGAGAATATTATTCACATTGAGCGAACGATCGAAGTAGAACCAGAACCAGAACTAAACCACTATGCTTTAGTTAAATCAAAGTCCGAAGATGATGCCGTTGACCGTCAAATCTTGGCGATCGTGCAGCCTATGATCGATCGGTTGTTGGCTCAGTATGGCAGTTCCGAAATGGTAGAGCATCAGCTTAAAAATGTGCTGGAATGTCTGCGACAAACCCCTGCCTTTAATGTGGGATATGCCGCAGGAAATGTGATCAATTTATTGCGACGGCTTAAAGATATCGAAACTGATGGATTGGTTTCTTTAGAACACTACGACTTTTCAAACTTAGATTTGCGGCAGGCGTATTTACAAAACATTCGTTTGCGGGATGTGAACTGCCAAAATGCGGAGTTAAGCACAACCCTATTTACAGACATTATTGGAGATGTTTTTGCCGTTTGCTGTGATGCAGGCGGCAATTTTTTGGCAGCCGGAGATACGGAAGGAAAAATTCACGTTTGGCAGTTTTTGCCTCATTCCAAAACGGTGACAAAGTACCGGAGTTGGCAAGGGCACACCAGCGGGATTCGGACGGTTGCCTTTCATCCTGAGAACCAAGTTCTCATGAGTGGCAGCGACGATCGCACTATCAAACGATGGGATATTCACACTGGGCAATGTCTGGAAACGCGCTCTGGAAAAGATTGGGTGCGTTCTGCTCAGTTCAGCCCAGATGGGAGCCTGTTTGCCGTCGGCAGTGATGACTATTCGGTGCAGCTGCGAAGCGTTTTGCCAGATGGACAGCCCATTACCCTCACCAATGATTCCCATATCGATCGAGTGCGGACAGTTGCCTTCAGCCCCAATGGGGAACAATTGGCCAGCAGTGGGGATGACCACATCATTATCCTTTGGAATATTGCCCAGCGTCAAAGCGTCCAACGGCTGGAAGGACACACGGCCCGCGTTCGATCGTTGGCGTTCAGTCCAGACAGTCAGTGGCTTGCAAGCTGTGGTGATGACCATACGGTGCTGCTGTGGAATCTTGCCTCCCTGGCCTCTGGGCAGACGATGCCGGAACGAAAGTATACAGAACATTGCGATCGGGTTCGTGCTGTTGCTTTTAGCCCCGATGGTCAGCTACTGATTAGTGGTGGGGATGATGGCAGAATTTGGGTACGCGACCAAACGAAACAGTCTCCCCTAAAGCTAGAAGGCAGCTCAGCAAAGCATATTGAGCGAGTGCAGTCCATTGCCTTTAAGCCCAACAGCCGGATTTTAGTCAGTGGGCACGATAACCAAACCTTGAAGCTCTGGGATCTGAATCGGAATGTTGCCCTTAAAAAGCTGAAAGGGTTCACTAGCGGGTTGCAAGCCCTGCAATTTATTGATAACCACACCTTAATCAGCGGCTGCAATGATCACCGGATTCAGATCTGGGATGTGAAAAATCGGTGTTGCGTTAAGACGTTGGAAGGCCATATCGGACGGATTACTGCGCTGACATTGGGGCAATATGGACTGGCAAAGCGGCAATATGGACTGGACAATCTCCGAGTTTTGGCAAGCGGCAGTGATGACTGTACGGTAAAACTTTGGGACATCCGCTCAGGAAACTGTTTACAAACTTTTTCAAACCTGACTCACTGGGTACGATCGGTCGTTTTTAGCCCAACGGGTAAAACCCTTGCAGTCGCAGGAGATGACCAGTGCATTCATCTTTGGGAGGTTGGTCATTCCAGTGTTTCGCCAAAAATTCTCAAGGGACACAAGCACTGGGTTCGCTCGATCGCCTTTAGCCCTGATCCCGATCAGCCCTTGTTGGCCAGTGGCGGAGATGACCAAATTGTACAGCTTTGGGATACAAAAACTGGAAAGTCGATTAAAAGCTTAGACAAGCACCAACACCGGATTCAGGCAGTGACCTTCAGCCCAAACGGTGCGTGGCTCGCAAGCGGCAGTGATGATGCCACCGTTAGAATTTCAGATGTTCGTACAGGGGAATTGGTTCGCATTCTGCAACCGCATTCCGACGAAAGCGACAGTCAGTGTGGCATTAAATCGATCGCCTTTAGTCCAGATGGTTCCCTGCTTGCCAGTGCCAATGAAGGCGGTATGGTGCGCCTCTGGAGTTTATCAGCAGAAAATTGCCAAATTCTCATCGACCCCGGATTGGGGGAACGATCGCACCAAATGGGAGTACAATCCGTTGTCTTTAGTCCAGATGGTCAAACCCTGGCCAGCAGCAGTCGTAATGGTGAAATTAAGCTCTGGACAGTTCCGTCCGGGATGTTACAAGAAACGTTAACCGTCGATCGGCTTTACACGGGAATGGACATTACCGGGGCAAGAGGGCTGTCAGACGTGCAACGGGCAACGCTACTGGAGTTGGGAGCGTTTGATCAGATGCATTCTGCCTTTGGCTAATTAGAACATCATCACATTTGTTTGACGAAATTACCCGCAGGGGGACTGTTAAACGTTCTGTTCATTGAGCAGAATGAAACAATCGCGCTTCATGTTCCCTGCCCCCATTGTTGCGTCATGATGTTCAATCCATCTTCCAACCTATTGACTGAAGACATTCACGATCGCCAATATTGTGCCCATCTCCTCAGTTGCCCTCATCATCACCAACGCCTTGAACGCATTGCCCGTAAGCACACCAGAGGCACTTCGATCGCCTGGGAAGATGCTGTTCAAAGTGCACAAATCAAAATTTTGGAAGCTGTAAGGGCGGGAAAGTTTCGCCATGGAGGAACGCAGGAATTTTACCGATGGGCTACAACCGTTGCCAAATTTGAAATGATTGATTTGGTACGCAAAGAAAAGCGTTATCCCAAAACCAGCCTGGATCAACCCATTACCGGCACAGACTTGCCCCTGTCAGAAACGATCGCCACAGAGTTTAACCTGCTGGAAACGGTTGAGCGAGCCGATTTGGTGGCAAGAGCATTAGAGTCTATTCAACGCCTGGAACAGTGCTATCCTGATCGTCAATACCTTAAACTGTGGCAAGGCATGATGCAGGGCAAAAAGCAAACCGACCTTGCAGCAGAGTTAGGATTGAGTCAGGGAGCAATTTCCAAGCGGTGGAAAGAGTTGGTGCAGCGCATTGCGGAAGGACTGGGACTGTTGCAGATAGAAGCAATCCAACAGGAGGCACGGCAACGGCAAGCGCAGCAAAATCAGGGGAGTCAGCAAAACCGCAGGCGATCGAGTGCATCTTGGTAGGGATGGAGTCTGAAACTGTAAATTCCACTGGCAGGCAAGATGCCTGCGCTACGGATTACCTGATTAAATTCTTAATTTCCATCGATAAGCTGAAACCCTTTTCCAGCGATTGATCTGCGGGAGATTGGGAACCACCGCCGACAGTAGAGCAGTAGAGTGACACAAAAAATTGACAAACTCTGGAGTTCTCCGTTCATTGATCTCAACGCTTGTCCATCATGAGTTTTGAACAAACTTGCTGTCATAACTTTCAGCCAGCATTCGTTATTTTAATTACATCCTTAACTTAGTATTTCAATCAGCTACTCAATTACAAATCGCGATATAAAACGGTTATTCCATTCACGAAGCAGGCTGCATTCTGCCACGATCGGGAGCCAAAAAGCCTATGTGTACTTATCTCACTCGTTTTTACGTTAGCGAAGCAGGTTCGCTAGCTGGGTCTTCCCTGCCCCAACCCGGCGAAATCTGGGAGGTTAGCCGCCAAGTTCAATCTCCGATCGATTGTTGGAGTGAGCCATTCCAGCCACTTTATTCAACGGTCGCCCAGCAATTCATCATCGGAGATTCAGCCCCCCGCTATGGGATGATTGTGCGTGAACCAGAACCCCCGATCGAACTGGAAGAACCCTGGCAGGAAGAACCTTGGCAGATTGTCTCAGTTATGGTGCTTTCAGAGGAAACGCAGTTCGCCAGCGAGGTGGATGTGCCAATTCCTGGAAGCCTGTTGGGGTTAAGCCAGGACATGCTAGCAGAAACCTGGAACGTTCAGCCCATGCTGGCTTGCA
Source organism: filamentous cyanobacterium CCP2 (assembly GCA_003003615.1). Taxonomy (GTDB): domain Bacteria; phylum Cyanobacteriota; class Cyanobacteriia; order Elainellales; family Elainellaceae; genus Egbenema. Next base: position 17,369 of record PVWD01000114.1, read on the forward strand.
ATTTGGTAAGGGCGATCGGCAAGCGGCTGTCGCGGGAAGTTTATGACCTGTTGATGACCGTCGGAGATGCCCATTACCAGCCAACTCCATCATTTTCCAACGCCGACTTTGCAGCAGTTGGGCTACCCCTGACGCATCTTTCCTGTAATCCATCCCAGATAGAAGCATTTCACCAGCAGGAAATTGCCTGGAGTGATGTACTCAGAGTCCCTCTGGCCGCCTATTACACCTACCTCAAAGCGATCGGCCTTACAGAAACAATCCTCCATGAAGCAATGGAAATTGAGCAAGCCTTCATCGCAAACCCTGACCTGATCAACCACCTGCGAATCAATTGTGGAACATGAAATGAAGCCCCTCCCCCTCCCTACTCCCTACTCCCT
>PVWD01000115.1 GCA_003003615.1 filamentous cyanobacterium CCP2
AGAAGGGATTGAGGGATGAGGGGAAAGGATTTGTCAGTCAATCAGGTGTCAGTCGTGGCTGCCATTTGATCGATCTTTTCTCCTCAGTCTTTCTGCATTCATTACATAACTCAGATGTAGATTGAAATGAGATTGTTACAAAATTGAATTTGGCAGGAAAAAGAATGGTCATGCAGTTGGAGAGTGTCGTTCCTTTTGGACGATCGCTGGGTGAGTACAAAGCAATGTTTAACCTGTCAGAATCAGATTTGCAAAAACGAATTCTGGGGGTTGCAGATGGGCCAGCCAGTTTTAATGCAGAAGTCACCATTTTGGGAGGACAAGTCACATCGATCGATCCGCTTTATCAATTTAGTGGAGCCGAAATCTTGCAGCAATTTAATGCCGTTTTGGATCATATTATTCGTCAAGTGAAAGCATCTCCTAATGATTGGGTTTGGTCATATCATAAGTCACCGGAAGATTTGCGAAATAACCGCATCACCGTAATTCATCGCTTCATTGAAGATTATGAAATAGGTAAACGCCAGGGGCGATATCAAGTCGGGGAATTGCCAAACTTGCATCTTGAAAAGGACACCTATGATCTGACTCTATGCTCACATTTTCTATTTTTATATTCTGAACATTATGATGCAAGGTTTCATCTTGAATCGATTAAAGAGATGCTCCGAGTAAGCCAAGAAGTTCGGATTTTTCCCTTACTAGATTTAATGCTAAATCGATCGCAGCATCTTGATACCGTCATTCGATCGCTACGTGAAATGCACTATTCAGTCTCGATCAAGAAAACGATTTATGAATTGCAGAAAGGTGGAAACGAAATGCTTATTGTTCATCGATAAACTGTTCCTAATGTGCTGAATTAAAAGCTAAATGAAACCTTAAACTCAACAAACTATGATTAAAAGCTAAGCTGTCCATCATATGATGAGGGGCAAAAGCATCAATTACAAAGGATGACAAAGAGCTTATGTTTCAAAAAATTTTGGTTGCAGTTGATGCTTCAGAGACAAGTACCTACGCCATGACTGAGGCTGTTAATTTGGCCAAAGCCACCCAAGCAGGATTAATGCTGCTTCATGTTCTAACTCACTTCACAGAAGGTTATCCCGATTTGGTCTTTTCGGCTCAAAGTAGGATGATGGCAGGGCTTAATCAATCTGAAGCGATTAATCTATATGCTGAACGGTGGCAAGAATTTGAACAGCAAGGGTTAGAGATGCTGAAGCAGTTTACTGAAAATCTGACTAGCCAGGGCATTTCTACAGAATTTACTCAATCTTTTGGAGATCCAGGTCGGGCGATCTGTGATTTAGCATCAACCTGGAATGCAGATCTCATTGTGGTGGGACGACACGGATACAAGGGATTAAAAGAAGTTTTTATGGGTAGCGTTAGCAACTATGTTATCCATCACGCGTCTTGTTCTGTTTTGACTGTGTACAAACCTAGCGAAGCAAAGAAAACCTCAGAGGCAACCTAGCTTATTATTAGTAGAACCCAAATTTCTCTGAGTCCACTTGGCGGTAAGGGTATACATCCATCGTGAAATTAATTGAGTGGATTATTCTAATTAGTCTCATTGCAGCGATCGTCATTCTGTGGCAATTTCGGGAAATCTTGCTGCTAGTATTCGCTGCTACAGTGCTGGCGATCGCTCTTAATAATGGGGTGCGCTTTGTCGTCAGGAAGTTTGGGATCTCTCGCAGGTTGGCAGTCCCCATTGTTTTACTACTGGTGCTAGTGAGTGTCAGTGCTTTTCTAGCGTTTATCATGCCTCTGTTTGTTGGGCAATTTCAACAACTCATCCTACTCGTTCCTGAAGGCGTAGAACAACTCACGAATTGGTCACATCAAATTGTTGCAGAATCTCCGTCTTGGTTTCCCGCTCTCAACATCGAACTGCTTCCATCATTTTCTGATCTACTTCAACAAGGACTAACCTTCTTCCAACGAGTTTTTGGTAACTTTTTGGTAATTTTTTCCGAATCATTAACCATTGTTTTGCAATTGCTTTTAGTAATTGTGCTGACCGTAATGATGACGGTCAATCCAATTCCCTATCGACGCACTTTAATCTTGCTGTTTCCTTCGTTTTATCGTCGCCGTGCCGATCAAATTTTATCTTTATGTGAAAGTTCATTGCTGAATTGGCTCAAGGGCGTTTCGATTAACTCGCTGTTTGTTGCAATTGCAAGCGCGATCGGATTGCTTATACTGGGTGTTCCTTTCGTCTTTGCCCATGCTTTAATTGCAGGTATTTTTAATTTCATTCCCAATATTGGCCCCCTCCTCAGTGCCATATTCCCTATATCCGTGGCACTCCTAGATTCATTTGGTAAAGCAATTGCAGTTATCATTCTTTACCTTGTGATTCAAAATCTTGAGAGCTATTGGTTTGCTCCAATGGTGATGCAAAAGCAAGTTTCTTTACTCCCGGCTGTAACGCTAATTTCACAAATTTTCTTCACTACCGTATTGGGGCCTTTGGGATTAATTCTGGCATTGCCCTTAACTGTCGTAGCAAAGACCTGGATTGATGAAGCCTGGATTAAAGATGTTTTGGATCGCTGGCGCGGACAAACTTCCTCACCTTCAGAAGACCTAGTTGCTCAGGCAGACAGCGAGATCATCCCTTCCTCCGATGAATAAAACCACAAAATCGAATTGCTTAGAATTAAATACTGAGTCAAAGCTGCCGAAGCATTTCATTCTCTAACCACGAGTTTAATCAAACTTGCATTAGAGGCGATCGCTTCCAATAACGATTTTTCAACCCTTTGAGAGATGAGTTTTTGACGAGAATCCGTCATTTTTGATGAAGGGCTATATTAATTGAAATTCTAAATTAAGGGAGTTTTGCAATGGATACACTTAACATTCCTTTAGGAGCTAGTGTTGAGTGCAAAGATGGTTCGTGCGGTTGCTCAACTCATATTATTTTTGACCCGATTAAGCGCAAAGCCTGCTATTTTGTTGTGCAAAGTAGTGAATTAAAGCGATCGGATACTGATTCAGATCAGCGTCTCATTCCAGTAGATTACATTACTGAAGCGACATCCGATTCAATTCATTTGAACTGCACGAGCCATGACCTGCAAAAGTTTGAGCCTTTTACAGAATCCCATTTTCTCAAGAACGAGCAAACCATTACATCGTCCGATGAGCCAAGCCATTATCGGTTTTTACCCCACGTCGTTCCCTCTGAAATAGGAAATCACTTGGTTGAACAAGAGCTAGTTTCAGCCGGAAATGTGTCAATTCACCGAGGGGAAGCTGTTGCTGCAACAGACGGTTTTGTAGGGGTTGTAGAGGAGCTTTTAATTCATCCTTCCAATCATAAGGTAACTCATTTGGTAGTTCGTCGGGGGCGGTTGTGGAATAAAAAAGAGTTAACGCTTCCTGTTTCGGCGATCGATCGAGTTGATCAAAACACGGTTTACTTAAAGTTAGATACTAATGAAATTGATGTTTTACCCACTCTACCGATCACTCGGCTTTACCAGTTACCAAAACATGAAATTGGTGCAGTGGGAATGGCGATCGCCGTGTTTGAAGGGTTAAATAGTGCTAATGAAGTTTTGGCTTCTCTAAAATTATTAAATCATGCTGATTTGGAAGTTTTGGGCATTGCAGTTTTGGAAAACAGTGGAATTGGCAAGATAGAAGTAAAAGCCACAGAAGTAGACTCCGATACAATAATGGGAAGTGTGATTGGTGCCACTTTGGGAGCAGTTTTAGGTTCTATTCTTGGGCCGGTCACGGCTATCTTGGGGGCTGCTGGAGGTGGGGCGATCGGGGCCGCAACCTCTCCAGCACCTGCGACTCACTTAATTGAAAAATTGCTCCAAGAACAGCACTATAAGGTCGCTCCTAATCATTCTGCACTCGTTGTTTTGGTTGAGGAAAAATGGTTGAATCAAGCAGCGACCATTTTAAATGGGTACACTGACCGCGTCTATCAACAGATTGTTAATAGTAATGCAGTCGATGAGCTTTTAAACGAAACGACATAGGCGAGGTATAAAATGAACGACTCCCAGCAATTTTTGTCCCGCTTTAATCCAACCGTAATGAGGGTTGCTCCAGGCTCAAACGTTGATCTCAGAAAGTTCGATACGGGCTACACTGGAGATTTTGAAAAGGATGAAGTTCCTGAACTATTGCAGGCAGGTGTGGAAAAACTTGCAGCATATCAAGATATTTTGTATGCCCAAAATACCTACGCCTTGCTAATTATTTTCCAGGCAATGGATGCAGCAGGAAAGGACAGCACGATTAAGCACGTTATGTCGGGAATTAATCCTCAAGGCTGTCAAGTGTTTAGCTTCAAAGCTCCATCGGTTGAAGAATTGGATCATGATTATTTGTGGCGATCGTTTAAGGCACTCCCTGAACGTGGCCGCATTGGGATTTTTAACCGCTCATACTATGAAGAAGTGCTGGTTGTGCGGGTTCATCCTGAAGTTTTAGCCAAGCAACAGTTGCCACTAGCAGTAAAAAATGAAATGATCTGGCAACAACGTTTTGAGGAAATTAACAACTTTGAGAAATATTTGGTGAACAATGGAATTATCGTTTTAAAGTTCTTTCTGCACGTTTCTAAAGAAGAGCAAAAGAAACGATTTTTGCAACGCATCGATCGCCCTGAAAAGAATTGGAAATTTTCAGCTAGCGATGTTAAAGAACGAGGCTATTGGGATGACTATATGAATGCTTATCAGGATGTTTTCAACCAAACCAGTACAGAATGGGCACCCTGGCATATCATTCCCGCCGATCGCAAATGGTTCATGCGCCTTGCAGTTGCCTACTTTATTTATGACAAATTGCAATCCCTGAATTTGAGCTACCCAACCGTGAGTGATGAACACCGAAAAGAATTGCTAAAAGCCAAAGAATTGTTGCAGCAGGAAGAATAGGATTAGGAAACTTCCTCTATTCCTTTAATACCGAAGTGGCGGACAATAGGCTTTCTGTAAAAGCATATAGCTCAGCTTCCGATCGCCCTTCCATGTGTTGATTCTTCAGTTCCGTTAAGCCCTGTGCCAATTCAACGGCTCGCTTCTTGTAAGTGTTGTTTGCCGTTAAGATGTCCATAAACACATCTTGTTCAATCTGCAAGCGGTTCGCATCTTCTGCAATTGGCGTAACAAACGTATTAGAATCTGCCTCAAACTTGAGCAGAAAAATCAGCGCGTTACTGGTTTGTTGAAGCTGCTGCTGCATTCGTTTAATGTCCAACTCCAAGCGATCGAAGCCAATATGCCCATCAATTCGTAGTTCAACGATCGGTTGCTGAGTTGGTACGATCGCTCCTGACTGAATTGCCCGTTGAACAGCAATCTCTGCTGCCGCCTCAACTTCCGCCACGCTTTCTTGACCTTGAATGGTCAACCGCAAGCGGACAGCCGCCCGTTGGTAATATTGTTTCTTTAGAGTTGCCTGAACGCCTGCCTGATTAATCTCAACCAAATATGCCCCCCGATCATAGCTGGTTTCTTCGATCGAATTGGCTTCTAATGAGCCAGGGTTAAAGATCCAGCCTTCCAACTCGTAATTTTTGTGAATATGTCCCAAAGCCAAATACTCAACACCTGCCTGCCGTAAAGGAAGCAAATCAGAGTATCGCAACGCACCTTGGTAGCGAGCAATTTGTCCTTCTAACCCGTGATGAAACAGCAGAACGGTATGGTCTGGCCCTGCCGGAAGCTCTTGAATCGCCTTGGCAATTTGCTCGATCGCCTTTGGAGCAGATGCCCCATACCAAACCGAACCCAGTACCCGCACTCCGCAGTCCAAATCAACATATCCGCCTCGACGAGTATCCGCATTCCAAGCCCGATAGAATGGCTCCCCTGTGGATACATCTCCCGGCTCCAGCAGCATCAGCAAGCCCCAATCCGCCAGGTAACGTAGCCAGCTTGTTTTTGTACCGTAGGGGCGGTTGTCGTGATTTCCTTCGATCGCCAATACCGGAATGCCCGCTTCATGCAGCAAATTTAGGCAAATCTGGGCTTGGTTTAACGTAGCAGGTTGAATCGTGCGATGCTCAAACAAATCTCCAGCAATAATGACAAAATCAACCTGTTCCTGAATGGCATAGGTTTGAATTACGTCTTGGAGGGCATAAAAAAAATCCTGGGTTCGCTGCTTATTGTCGTAGCGATCGAATCCCAGGTGAATATCGGCGATGTGTAAAAACCGAGCCATGAGTTCAAGGTATTCGACTGAGCCATTTTAGCTCTGCCACGTCTAAGCGTCTAGTACCCTTGATCTATGAATGAGTCCAACTCAATCCAACGGCTAAACAGTCGGTACTGATGACGTGGAAGCGGCGAGTTCCTCCAGTCGTTCCTGCTGGTCTTGGGAAATACAGGACTGAATTACGGTTTCCAAATCCCCTTCCAGCACGGGAGACAAGGTAAAGTTTTGCCCAAGCCGATGATCGGTGACGCGGTTGTCTTTGTAATTATAGGTACGTATTTTTTCAGAGCGGGCCCCTGTCCCCACCTGAGACCGACGCATCGAGGTGACAGCCTCTTGCTGTTCCCGAAGCTTTATCTCATAAAGCTTAGCTCGCAAAATTTGCATGGCTCGTTCCCGGTTCTGAAGCTGCGATCGTTCTTCAGTACAAAAAATCCGAATTCCAGTCGGCTTATGGAAGAGGTCAACCGCCGTTTCAACCTTGTTCACGTTTTGTCCACCGGCTCCCCCCGATCGTGCTGTTGTCAGCTCAATGTCCTTCGGGTCAATCTCCACCTCAACATCATCCACCTCCGGCATTACGGCAACTGTCGCCGTTGACGTATGGACTCGTCCACCTGCTTCTGTCACAGGAACTCGCTGCACCCGATGAACGCCTGCCTCAAACTTAAGCTTGCTATAAACTTGGTCGCCCTGAATCTCTAAAATGGCTTCTTTGAAGCCACCCATGTCTGCCAATGACTCGCTCAGCAGCTTTACACGCCAGCCCTGCCCTTCAGCATAACGAGAATACATTCGCACCAAGTCACCCGCCCAAATGCTCGCTTCATCTCCCCCTGTTCCTGCCCGAATTTCCAACATGATGTTCTTCTCATCATTTGGATCACGAGGCAACAGCAAAACCTTAAGACGAGCTTCCAACATCTCAATCTTACTTTCCAGCTCTGCAACCTCCAGAGATGCCATTTCCCGCATCTCCACGTCTCCACCTGCTTCCTTCAGAATTTGCTTTGCGCCCTCCAAGTCTTCCTGGGATTTCTTCCAGTCATCATAGGTGGTTACAGTGTCTTCCAGGGCCGAACGAGCCTTTGCCACCCGTTGAAACTCGGTGGGATTTGTCGCGATATCTGGATCAGCCAACCGACGAGTTAACTCGTCAAAGGTTTGCTCAACAGACTTTAGTTTTTCTAGCAAATATGTCTCTGCCATAGGAGTAGCCTTACTCGATAAAGAATCGTCGGTATAGATAGCAAAAATTCCAGCAATCAGCTTTCATTACCTTGGCAAAGCTGACTGCTGAAACACCACTTCCGTCGATCTCCGCTACTTCTTTTTCTTCGGCTGAGAGGATTTACCATCCGACGGATCTGCATTTGTTGTATCCACCATGCCATATTTCCGCAGGAACCGCTCAACCCGACCCTCAGTGTCAATAATTTTCTGAGTTCCTGTGAAAAAGGGATGGTTTCCTGACCACACATCCACATGAAGTTCGGGTTTCGTGGAGCCAACGGTCATTACCACTTCCCCGTTACAGTAAACTTTTGCTTCCGGATACCATTCCGGGTGAATACCAGATTTAGCCATGATTGCCGTACTTGTTAATGTTATTTGAAGATGCTCGAATCCTACACTTATTCTAGCGGTCTGAATGCTAGCAGCCCTTAACGCTTAGAGTACTGAGGAGCTTTACGAGCTTTGTGTAAGCCATACTTCTTCCGCTCTTTTGCGCGAGGGTCGCGGGTAAGATAACCTTCGACCTTAAGCGGCTTACGATTTTCCGGATCAAGTTGGCATAGGGCACGGGCCACTCCCAAACGAATAGAATCCGCTTGCCCTGTCAGCCCACCGCCTCTGACGTTGACCAAAATATCATAGTCGCTTTCTAGCCCAAGCGTTTCAAGGGGGGCCTTCGCTGCTGCTAAATACCCAGGATTGAACTGGAGGTAAAGATCTCCGGGTTTGCCGTTAATCGTCATCTGCCCACTGCCAGGTACAAGCCGGACGCGGGCAACGGAAGATTTACGACGGCCCGTCCCCCAATACATCACGCGATCGTTTTCTGTTGCCTGCATTAGCTATCTCCTCCAGGAATCGTTTGAAGTTTCAGTGTTTCCGGTTTTTGAGCCTGATGGGGATGAGTCGGCCCAGCATAAACCTTGAGTTTGGTGAACAACTGACGGCCCAAAGCATTCTTTGGCAGCATCCCTTTAACCGCCTGCTCAATGATGCGCTCTGGAACGCGAGCTTGAAGCTGCGAGAACGTTTCAGTTTTCATGCCTCCCGGACGACCGGAATGACGACGATACAGCTTTTGGGAACGTTTTCTTCCGGTAACGCCAATCTTGTCTGCGTTAACCACAATGACAAAATCCCCTGTATCCATGTGAGGCGTGTAGGTCGGCTTATTTTTGCCTCGTAGAATCATGGCAATTTCGCTAGCCAAACGTCCTAGTCGTTGATCTGCTGCATCAACGACATACCATTTCCGCTCAATTGAATCCTGCGGTGGGAGGTAGGTTTTAGTAGTCATCGTTTGCTTATCCTTAATAACATCTAGAGTCTGCGCAAATGGTTTATGTCATGCAGCACGTCGGCTGAGAGTGAGAAAAGACAAACTTGGGCTGTGTGTCGTACCAAATATCTGGCGCAAATGGAAAGTCAGGATATCCAACCCGAAGCAAGCATAGTCCTTGAGGCGGAGCAGCGTACTTTACCATGTCCCGACGTTGTTGCATCCATATCTCTGTGAAAGAATTGAGCGATCGTTCTCCGCTACCCACTTCCACCAGCATTCCAACAATAAGTCGAACCATGCCATACAGGAAGCCGCTTGCCTGCAATTCAATATGAACAAATGAGCCACTTCGTATACATTCTGCCGCCTGCACATCTACCCAAGAATGGGGACGCTTTGAGCCAGCCCGATGAAATGCGGCAAGATGATGACGACCAACGAGGGGTCTCAAAGCAGCCTGAATCAGCGTTGCATCCAGGGGAGCATGATAATAGTGCCAAACATAAGGACGAACAAACAGATTGGGACGCGCATCCGTATAGATGGTATAACGATAGCGTCGCCACAGAGCTGAGAACCGGGCATGCCAACTCGCATCAACGGCAGTCGAAGCCCGAATATTGATATCGTCAGACAACCGGCTGTTGAGAACGCTTGCCCATCGGTGGGCCGGAATGGGCGTAACAGCATCAAAATGAGCAACCTGCGCGGCCGCATGAACCCCAGCATCCGTTCGCCCGGCTGCATGCAGAGTCACATGATGTCCCAGAACAGATTCGATCGCCTGTTCAATCTCTTCCTGCACCGTTCGCTGATTCAACTGTCGCTGCCAACCATGAAAACGAGTGCCCAAGTACTGAATCACGAGGGCAACACGTTGACGATTCTCCGACGATTGAATATTGCCTTCGGTTGCGGAGTTTGGCGTGGACGGTAGGCTTGCAGGCATGACAGGAATACAACCTTCAACAGAACCTAAGTAAGTTCAATAATAGCCATTTCGGCATTATCTCCCCGCCGATTGACGGTGCGGTAGATCCGCGTATAGCCGCCATTGCGATCGCCATACCGCTCATTCACTTGGCTAAACAGAACATGAACAAGCTGTTTGTCATAGAGATACCCCAACGCCTCACGACGGGAGGACAAGGAGCCATCTTTAGCCAGAGTAATCATACGCTCTACCTCAGAGCGTACGGCCTTAGCACGAGTTTTGGTCGTCGTAATGCTGCCATTACGAATAAGTTCAGTCGTCAATGCCCTGAGGAGGGCCTTACGCTGGTCTGCGGGCTTACCAAGTTGTGGTACACGACAACGATGACGCATAGTAGTACAAGCTTAATCATCAACTACAGTATGGAGCTAATATTGTCCTCAAGTGAGGACGGGTGAGGTTCCTAACCTTCAGGTTGACCTCGAAGATTTGTCATGGGGAAGCGTGATCCCCAATCGATCCTGTAAGGCTTGAATGACTTCTTCAGCAGACTTCGCCCCAAAATTCTTGATCTCTAGGAGGTCTTCCTGGGTGTAATCCAGAAGATCTGCAACAGAGTTAATCTGTGCCCGCTTCAAGCAGTTGTAGGCGCGAACAGAGAGCTGAAGTTCTTCAATCGGGATCTGGTTTGTTGGATCTTCCGCTCCCTCGTCGATGATATCAGTGTCGGTGAAATCGACTTCTTTGAGCGGATCGAACAAATCGACTAAAATTTTCGCTGCTTGGCTCAAAGCCTCTTGTGGAGTCAGACTGCCATTCGTCCAGACTTCCATAATCAACCGATCCTTTTCAAGCGAACCGCCAACCCTAGCATTCTCAACTGTGTAATTAACCTTACGAACTGGCATAAACACAGAATCAATTTGCAGGAAGTCTAAAGCCGAAGCTTCATCGCGCCCCCGTTCGATCGCTCGATATCCAACCCCCTTCTCAATCCGAAATTCCATTTCCAGGGTTGAACCAGGAGCCAGACTGGCAATGTACTGTTCTGGATTAATTGCCTCCACTTCCGATGGCAACTCAAAATAACCTGCCGTCACAGTGGCGGGGCCTTCAACCCGTAACCGACCAATTTGAGGCTGTGAGGAGTAACTCTTGAGAACGACCTCTTTCATGTTGAGTAAAATGTCCAAAACATCTTCCCGAACCCCCGGAATCGTCATGAATTCGTGAGTCACACCTGCTACACGCACCGCCGTAATTGCTGCTCCCTCTAAGTTAGAGAGTAGAACTCGCCTTAGCGCATTGCCTACTGTAATACCCTGCCCTCTTTCAAGTGGCTCCAAAACAAACTTACTATATGAACTCCGGTCGTTCCCGGTATCAGACTCTATGCACTCAACTTGAAACTGTGCCACAGTCCAGCCTCCCTTTTCCTTCGCCCCAGGAAATTATGTCCTAGCCTTCCAAATTCAACGCCGTCAAAGCACCTTGAAGCGTTACCACATTCCACCTAAACAAATCAAACTTTAGGTATGACTCCTAAACTCGACGACGCTTGGGTGGACGGCATCCATTGTGCGGAATGGGGGTAACATCCCTAATCAAGGTAATTTCTAGTCCTGCCCCTTGCAGTGCCCGGATAGCGGTTTCACGACCAGACCCAGGCCCACTGACCATGACCTCAATCTGCCGCATTCCTTGATCAGTTGCCCTACGCGCAGCGTTCTCTGCCGCCGTTTGAGCTGCGAAGGGAGTTCCCTTCTTTGCACCTTTGAAGCCACTAGAGCCTGCCGAAGCCCAAGAAATTGCTTCGCCATTTGCGTCAGTAATCGTTACGATCGTATTGTTGAACGTAGATTGGATGTGAGCCATCCCATTGGGTACGTTCCGCTTCTGTTTCTTCGATCCAGATTTCTTTGCAGGTTGTCTTGCCATATTAGGTTTCGCCTCAGTTAGAATTTTCGCTAGGTTGAAAATCGTAAGATAGGTCAACACGAGCCGACCTATTTATTCCCAACTCTTGTATCGAGTAAGCTTCTAGCAGCCTTTAAAGCACTACTAACCACACGCTACAAATGCAATTGTCTGGCAGCAATCGCTCAGACAATCTGACGCAGCAGCCAACTCGAAGTTGACTGCTGGAAGATAGTCAAAGCCGTTATTTCTTAGCTGCCGCCTTCTTCTTACCAGCTACCGTTCGACGAACTCCCCGACGTGTGCGGGCATTCGTGCGCGTCCGCTGACCGCGAACAGGTAATCCCATGCGATGCCTACGCCCTCGATACGTGCCAATGTCCATCAATCGCTTGATGTTCATCGACTCCCACCGACGCAAATCCCCTTCAACCTGGTAGTTGGTTTCGATTTCTTCTCTTAGCGAAGCAACTTCAGCATCACTCAAATCCTTTACACGAGTGTCTGGATTAATGCTAGTTGCTTCCAAGATCTGTTTGGATCGGGTTAATCCAATTCCGTAAATGTATGTCAGACCTATTTCAACACGCTTGTCTCGTGGAAGGTCAACTCCGGCAATTCGTGCCACGCTTCAACTCTCTCCAGTTTTGCTCTTCTCTACATCTCAAGACCAGATGAACAGCTATAAAACCATGTGCGCTACAACGAGGATTGGGAAGAGGCTATTGTTGATAGCCTACTACCCCTGACGCTGTTTATGCTTAGGGTTTGAACAGATCACCATAACTCTGCCGCGACGACGGATGATGCGGCACTTCTCACAAATCTTACGAACAGATGCCCGGACTTTCATGTCCTACACAAACACTAAAGACTACAAAAGTAATATGATAGCAGTTTTTTATCAATTTGCCAAATACAAAAGAATTACTCGTTGAAATTCCAAGTTTTTGCTTTTGCAGGAATGGAACACTGAGCCGCAAAAACGGCGACGGGATCACTTCTTACGCAAGCGATAAGTAATTCTACCTTTGGTTAAATCGTAGGGGGTTAACTCAACCTTGACTCGATCGCCCGGCAGAATTTTGATGTAGTTGCGACGAATTTTTCCTGAAATATGCGCCAGCACATTAAATCCATTATCCAAGTCAACGCGAAACATCGCATTCGGCAATGAGTCCGTGACGGTTCCTTCCATTTCGATTAGATCTTGTTTAGACAATTTAGAGCCTCTTTGAATTCAACAATTTGGAAATTATAGACAAATTGCCCTAGGAGAATCAGAGCAAGTTGATCATAAATTTCCTGGTTTTTAAGTCAAGGGTTGCAGTGACAACAAGCTAGAAGTCCGAAGTCATTCAGGGGAACGATCTGCACTACTTTACTTCTACTTAAAGCCTAACAAATGTTTACGAAAAGTTGGACTGGCTTACCTAAATAGAGCAAAGGAGAGTTAATTGGCGCAGTGCCAGATCTAACTCCCCTCATGAATGCAGCCTTAGGATTGAATGACCTGCTGTAGCTCAGTTGTCAGTTGGTCAACAGGTTGATCGCCATCAATGGAAACAAGTTGATTTCGTTGCCGATAGAAGTCGATGAGAGGAGCCGTCTGCTGACGATATACATCCAGTCGATGGCGAATGACTGTTTCTGTGTCATCTTTGCGCCCTCGTCCCAAGAGACGTTGAACCAGAACCTCATCAGGCACGTCAAAATTAATTACCCAGTCACAGGATTGATGCATTTCCTGGAGCAATTTATCTAGAAATGTAGCTTGCACTACTGTGCGGGGAAATCCATCCAGAATCCATCCAGAATTCACATCATTTTTCCCAAGCCGATCGCGTACCATTTCTAAAATCAGTTGATCGGGTACAAGCTCTCCCTTATCCATATAGGATTGGGCTTGCCTTCCCAATTCCGTCTGTTGAGAAACAGCACCGCGCAAAATGTCACCTGTGGAAATATGAGGAATTTTTTCAGCATCAGCAAGTGCTTGCGCTTGTGTTCCCTTCCCCGCTCCTGGAGGCCCCAGGAAAATCAATCGAGTCACTATTGTTTCACCATTCCTTCGTAACGTTGAGATATCACATAGGTTTGAATTTGCTTGGCGGTGTCGATCGCAACACCAACTAAAATCAGCAATGACGTTGCCCCCAAACCTTGAAAGGTTGTTACCCTCGTTGCGCCCTCAACGGCAGTCGGAATGATGGCGACCAGTCCTAAGAAAATCGCCCCTAAGAAGGTCAAACGGTTCAATACACGTTCAAGGTACTCGCTCGTCGCCTTGCCCGGACGAATGCCTGGAATACTTGCCCCCATCTTCTTCAGATTCTGTGCCATGTCTACTGGGTTAATGACCAGAGAGGCATAGAAATAGCTAAAGAAGAGGATCATCATTAAGTAAAGGACGACATAGGCCCAACTGCCGGGCTGAATATATTGAACTGCCCTCGCCAATGCTTCGTTGTTTTGGAGGAAAGGAAGGTTCAACAATGTCAGTGGCAAAACTAAAACGGCGGAGGCGAAAATGATGGGCATCACACCGCCTTGGTTAAGACGTAGCGGTAAATAGCTCTTTTTCTCCAAATACATCTGCCGACCAACTTGACGACGAGCAGAGATGATGGGGATTTGTCGGGTTCCTTCCTGTACAAAGACAATCCCAACGATCATCGCCAAGAAAACTAGAGCCAGAATAACAACCCCCGCCACCAAGTTTCGGCTGGCATTGCTCTGAACTTGATCGATCGTCGCACCAATGGAAGCAGGTAACGTAGAAACAATACTGACAAAGATCAAGAGCGATGCACCATTGCCAATTCCTCGCTCAGTGATTAATTCACCCACCCACATCACAAACATAGAGCCTGCGGTAAGGGCAAGAATGACCTTGACCACAAAGAATGGGCCAGGGTTTTCAACGACACCAGGCAAGTTGTTGACTAACAAGCCAATACCAATGCTCTGGAGAATTGCCCAACCCAAAGCCACATAGCGAGTGATCTGAGAGATTTTGCGTCTCCCTGCTTCGCCTTCATTCTTCTGTAAATCTTCAAGGCTAGGAATCGCTGCTGCCATCAACTGCATGATGATGGAAGCGTTGATGTAAGGCAGAATTCCCAATGCAAAAATTCCGAGTGCCGAAATACCGCCGCCCGCAAGAACATCTAAAAAACCAATCAAGTTGCCAAATCCACTACTCTGGATGGCTTGCCGAAAAGCGACGCGGTTGATCCCTGGCACAGGAATATATATACCCAAACGAATCAAAATCAGCATGCCTACGGTCACAAGCAGGCGACCTCGAAGTCCTGCCGCCTGGGCCATTTGCATAAATGTTTCTTGAGCCGTCGGAGTTTTATCTCGACTGACAACCATACAAGGCTACCTCTATGTGTAGTGGCATTCACACTGCACTCATTGTGCAAGCTTCATTATTTCTTAGTGTAAATCTCCTCTACCCATAACAGTAGAGTTGCCACTAGTGCAATTTAGTTAACAATCTCACAACTTCCGCCTGCTGCTTCAATTTTAGATTGAGCAGACTTTGTAAAAGCAGCCGCCCGAACCGTTAAGGCAACTGAAAGTTCACCATCACCCAATACTTTCAATGGGCCATCGTCTGATGTAATGATTCCGGCTTCCATCAGCGTAGCTAAGTTCACTTCAGTGTTGGGAGCCAACCCTGCCAAAGCACCTACGTTAATGATGGTGTACTGCTTGGGATTAATCACCGTAAAATGCTTCAACTTGGGGATACGGCGATACAGAGGCATTTGCCCCCCTTCAAATCCAGGACGAGTGCCGCGACCAGAACGAGACTTTTGTCCACGCATGCCAAATCCGCAGCTTGCGCCCTGCCCAGCTGAAATGCCCCGACCTACACGGCGGCGACGTTTTTTTGACCCTTCTTGGGGTAAAGCATCTTCTAATCTCATGACAAGGTAGTCCGATACAGTTCAGTAATAAATAGTGCAAAAGTTGTTAGCGGTAGCCGTGTGCTGTTTAACTACCATTCGGTAAACAACCACAAACTAGTAACCAACAACTTTAATACCAAGAACTAGGCGTAAAGATTTTCGAGTGGAATATCACGCTCCTCCGCCACATCAGAGAGCGTCCGAAGAGAGGCAAGTGCATTTGCAGCAGCTCTCGCATTGTTGAGAGGGTTGTCTGAGCCAAGTTGTTTTGCCAGAATGTTACGAACACCTGCCAGTTCTAGTACTGTACGAACAGCTCCTCCTGCAATTACGCCTGTTCCAGGTGCTGCTGGACGCATCATTACTTTTGCTCCACCGCCTGCACCATTGACTGGGTGAGGAATCGAGTTTGCTTTTGTAAGTGGAACGTTGACAAGATGCTTCTTCCCATCAACAACGCCCTTGCGGACTGCTCCAATGACATCGCTCGCCTTACCCACACCCACACCAACTTGCCCACGCTCATTGCCGACGACAACGATCGCCCGGAAGCTCAGCTTTTTACCACCCTTCACAACCTTCGTGACTCGGCGAATCTGTACGACTCGCTCTTGCCAATCCGTTTCTTTTTCCTTCGCTTTGTTGTTTTTGCGACGATTCGCCATCTTTTTAGTCTCTCCGTTTCGACGAGTTTTAGAAGTCTAATCCGCCTTCTCTAGCAGCATCTGCTAATGCCTTAATCCGTCCGTGATAGAGCTTACCGCCTCGATCGAACACAACCTGCTTGATTCCTTGGGAGACGGCCCGCTCTGCGAGAAGTTTACCAACTTTGGCAGATGCATCACAATTTGCACCTGTTTCTAATTCCGAACGTAAATCAGGCTCCAGTGTAGAAGCGGCAGCCAAGGTGTGATGACGAGTATCGTCGATAACTTGAGCATAAATATGCTGATTGGAACGAAATACTGCCAGCCTTGGACGTTCTGCCGTACCAAAGACCTTGCGACGAATTCGACCATGTCGACGGCGAGTGGCTTCTTTGCGACTGAGTTTCATCTCTATTTCTTCCCTGCCTTACCAGCCTTGCGTCTAACCATTTCTCCGGCATACCGAATTCCTTTGCCTTTATAAGGCTCAGGAGGACGTACTGCCCGAATCTGAGCGGCAATGTTACCCACTGCTTCTTTATCAATTCCGGTGACGATCACATTTGTGTTGTTTTCAACAGCAAGCTGGATACCCTCTGGTGGTTCTATGTGAACTTGGTGGCTATAGCCTACGTTAAGAACCAAGTTCCGACCCTGAACCTGGGCACGATAACCGACACCCTGAATTTCCAAGCGTTTCTGGAATCCTTGCGATACCCCTTCCACCATGTTGGCGACCAAGGTACGACAAAGACCATGACGCTGGCGAGCAACCCGCGTCTCATTGCGCCGATTGACTAAAAGTGTGTCGCTGTCTTGAACAACTTCTACCTCACCAGGTAAAGTGCGAGCCAATTCCCCTTTCGGGCCTTTGACAGCAACGTGCTGACCATCGATCGCGATCGTCACCTTTTGAGGAATCGGGATAGGGCGTTTACCAATACGAGACATATGTGCTTCTCCTAGATACGTTGCTAGTGGTTAGCTGTTGATTGTGATGAGTCTGTTGCGATTACCCATTACCTGAGCTTCAGCAAAAAGACATTCATCACTAAAAACTAACGACCGTGCTGCCCTACCAGACATAGCAAAGAACTTCTCCACCTAGCCCCTGACGGCGAGCATCTCGATCGGTCATGATGCCGCTAGAGGTTGAGATGATAGCAATGCCAATTCCTCCCAAGACTCTGGGCAATTCTTTTCGGTTTGAGTAAACCCGTAACCCTGGTTTGCTGACTCGCTTCAGTGCCGTAATAATGGGACGACGATTTCTACCCTTATACTTCAGAGAAATAACCAAACTCCGTTTCGGCCCATCTTCTTTCTCAGAAAATTCACTGATAAAACCCTCATCTTGTAGCACCTTAGCGATGCTCCGGGTCATCTTAGTAGATGGAACATCTGTCGTTTGGTGTCGCGCCAGGTTAGCATTCCGAATGCGCGTCAGCATATCTGCAATTGTGTCGTTAGCCGCCATAGTTTCCTCTTTTCGAAACTGCCTCAGTTATCCCGAAAGGGCATTCCTAGTTCTTTTAATAAGGCG
>PVWD01000422.1 GCA_003003615.1 filamentous cyanobacterium CCP2
TCCGTATGATGAAGCCAAATATCTGCTGGCATTGCATCAGAAAGGTTCGCCACTCACACAACAAATCGCCTCACAAGTATGAACGCGATATTTGTCATCTTGTGAATTGCGATAACAAAGCAAAAGACCATTTTGGTTCTCAATTCTAGAAATGCTGAAGCAATTAAATTGAGAATCAGTAGATCGCCATGCTTGTAATCAGTTTAGCAGTACGGTAGAAGTGCCTTTCCACGTTTTTACTTGACTCAGTAAAGCTCAGGGAATATGTTAGGCTTCACGCTTTGATGCTTGAAAATCTACAATTTTGGAGTACAAACTGCTTACTGATTCTTGAGCAAAAAGTTGGTCTTTGAGTTTCAAGTAATCTCCCTTGCCGATATTACACGCTGCCCAAAATCGAGCAACAGTAGACGGTTCCATATTAGATAACAAAATCTGAAATCCTTCTTGTAAAACTTGTTGTTCACTTTTAACTTGGATCATCGCTACTCATCTCCAAAACAAAATCGGCTGGATTCATAACTTTCATGATTAGCTCTGAACAACGATTGATCAAACGCTTATCACAAGTAATGAAATAATCACTGTTAACCACCTCAGCACATGCAACATGTAAAGCATCAATCGCTTTTAATCCATCTTTTTCTAATTCTTCAGCTCTCTTACGAATTGCTTCATCAACCTCTTGCCTTAATTCGGCTAACTGGAGATACCGATTCATTGCCTCCTGTTTGATGGGATAAGGGTTACGGTTGTTCTCATACTCCAAAACAGAGGAACTGATTAACTCAATAGCCTTGACTTCAACCATTTGTAAAATGATAATCACAGCCTGAGTTTCAAGGAAAATTTTGGGCTGAGTTTGATCGTCGAATGGACGGTTATAAGTACTAGTATCTAAATATACTCTTGTCATGCGATCGCTCGAAGCAAGGCTACTCTATTTTAGCCTGTTGCTCTTCACGCTAAATACTACAAGTCAGAAGCTTTCAAGAACTGCCTCAGCCAAGGGTTAAGAAGCCTAACGGTGAAGTTGTGCGGCGGTAGATAAACTCGAACTCTCACCGACTACTTTTGTACCGTCCGCACCAACGAAGTGTTAGGCGGCTTAACGATTGTAGGGTTGCTCCATGCTCAATCCTGACATCACTTGGTAGTGCTTCACATTGAAGGTGCAGAGGGTGGCGTTACGCCCAACAGCACAGGCCGCAATCAAAGCATCAATCAAACCAACCTTGTGAGAGAGATGATAGGCCGTAAAGTCAGATAGAGCACGGGCACAGTCAGTTTCGGTCGGCCAAACGATAGTTAAGGGCGCTACAAGCTGTAGGACTTTACGCACCTGTTGCTTGTTCTGAGCATCCTGAATCAATTCCATCACCACAAAGCCGGGAATGCTTGGCAGTGCTGGGACAGAGGCAAACCAAGCCAGTGCTGGCGCATACCCCCGCTGAATATCGATCATGACATCAGTATCAACAAGGTACATTCGCTACCTAAGCCCGCTCACGATGTTCAGCTTGGTCACGCAACCGGCGGGCGTACTCCTGGCTGTCAGTAATATCAGGCCGAGAGTTGATCACCCCGATGCTTTCCCAGTAGGCAACTAGCTCCACGCCTGTTTTGGGAGGATTTTGCAGAAAAGGGCGAAAGGAGAGAACGCGAAGAATATACTCCGACAGAGGCAATTTAAGCTGAGAAGCCTCAGCAGAAAGCTCATTCTCTAGCTCTACTGGTAAATCCAAGGAGATAGTCATAACACTCAGCTCTCCCATATCTTGCGTTTAGTAGACAACGCCGTGATTATTCTCGGCACAACTTTGGCAGATACCATCATTATGCATCCAACCACGGGGTTTTCGCTTCCCACATTCCTGGCAAACTTTAAAATACTGCTCATTATCTAAAATCTCCTGAATTTTGGAATCCAATTCCTGAGATGAGGAGGTTTGCGGGAGTACAGAGGCTACTGTCCAACTAGATACAGGTTCATGAGGATGTGGCCAGGATATACCGCGAACAAGGAGCTGAATTCCAGCATTGCCTTTTTTGACTTGTATGAATTCAGAAATAATTTCTTTATCGTTCATGATTTAGAATGCGATCATTAATACTTAGGCTAAACTCATCAGATACTTTTAGATAACACCTTTGAGATCTCAGAACTCCAGTATGCCAGTTTATTTTCGTGGGTAGGAGATTGATTCATCAACTTTTTCCAAGTTCCATTGGCAGCGCCACTAGGATGAGGAAAAATCAAGTGCTGAATGTTGAGATCTAATTCCTTAACGCTATTCGCTGACTCCTTCCCCCACGTTACTAGAGCAACGGGATTCATAGCCAGAATCTCTACTTTCAAGGTACTTGTAAACTTTTCTTGATCCACTCTCGGCAGTTTTACACCATAGTAAGGGCGATTCGGATCACAAACCCAGACTTTATAAACATCTGTTAAATATACTCTGTAGCCCAAGGTCAACAGGGCAACGATCATCTCAAAGTAAAGCTTTGTACGCCCAAGAATTTCACGAGAACCCTTGTGATGTAAACCATAAGGAGTACCAAGGCTTATCTGTTCAGAATCTTGATCACTCTTGGAATCTTGACCAAGGACAACAATCATGGGTTTATCGTTTATTCCATCATCAAACTCAAATAGACTTGGCAAGTCTATAGCAATTGAAGGAGATATTTCATATGTTTTTTGAAAGTCTTTATATTGACTCTTAAAGAAATCTCGCCTAACAAAATGAGGTGGCCACCCGTCTTTATCGAAATCGTTAATTACTTCTTTATAGAGTAGTTCTAGTTCTGACCTGTTGTATCGAAAATCTCGCACAATAGTCTAGATATCGAATCGAACTCTTGAGTCTTAAATTTTGAGAAAGTCAGATTTCCAGTCATTCCAAATCACTGCTCAGTACGAAAACTCACCTCGTTACCCTCAACTTTAACCGTAATTTTCTACTCCAAGGGGGTCTGCTGCCGTCTAACTATATATTCACCGTCAAAAGTTCAGGATTTAAACAGGAAAATTGATAGTTAAGTCCGAGGATTTGGGGTGTTATCCGTCACATTTGATAGTTAAGTATGGAGATTAGGGTGCTTATCCGTCACTTTCGCTGGATAATACCCTCCACAGCGGACTTATCAATCATTACTCCATGTCGCAACCTCAACCGCCCCGCCTGCTCGACCAAGTCAGGCAATCCATCCGGCTCAAGCACTTCAGCCTCAAAACTGAGAAATCCTACGTTTACTACATCCGCGATTTCATCCTATTTCACAGTAAGCGTCACCCAAAAGAGATGGGAGTAGACGAAATCAGGGCTTACCTCTCTCATCTTGCAACCGATCGCCGTGTGGCAGCCTCCACCCAGACGGTGGCACTCAGTGCTTTGTTGTTTCTGTACCGTCAAGTGTTACAAGTCGAGTTGCCCTACATTGATGAGATTGAAAGAGCGAAACGACCTGAGCGAGTCCCTGTTGTGTTGACTCGCTCTGAAGTCAAACAAATTCTGACGCACTTAGATGGAGTAGAGCATTTAGTAGTCAGTTTGCTCTATGGCAGCGGAATGCATTTGATGGAAGGTTTGCGGCTGAGGGTGAAAGACATTGATTTTGAATATCAGCAGATTACGGTGCGGGATGGCAAAGGAAGTAAAGATCGCGTCACAATGCTGCCGAATTTCTGCATCGAGCCACTCAGACATCAGCTCCGAAAGGCGAAAAGTCTGCATCAGCAGGATTCAGCAATGGGCTATGGATCTGTGGAGTTACCTTATGCTCTGGAGCGCAAGTATCCCAATGCCAATCGAGAATGGGGTTGGCAATTTGTGTTTCCCTCCTGGAAGCGATCGCTTGATCCACGAACACAGATTGTACGAAGGCATCATCTTTATGAGCAATCCGTACAGAGAGCCGTCAAGCAAGCAATTCGACAGGCAGGTATCCATAAGCATGCAGGGTGCCATACGTTTCGCCATAGTTTTGCCACCCACTTACTGGAAGATGGCTACGACATCCGCACAGTGCAAGAGTTGCTAGGCCACAAGGATGTGAAAACCACGATGATTTATACCCACGTTTTGAATCGAGGTGGCAAGGGTGTTCGCAGTCCCCTGGATGTCTAAACCCGATCGCCCCTCTTCTCTCCTCCTTCCATCACCCATAACCGATTACCCATTACCAAAAACCGATCGCCCTTAAGAACACAAACAGGATAATTTCAGGATTTTAGATTGAATACCTATGCGATCGTTTTTCTCAGTTGAATGGGCGGGCA
>PVWD01000116.1 GCA_003003615.1 filamentous cyanobacterium CCP2
CTCTACACCGATAAGCTATTTGGAGCGCATCTTTGCGGGGATGCAATCTTTGATGAAAACTGGCGTTCCCTCGACGACGATCGCCGTTACTATTTCGACTGCCTCCACGCCACCCAAGCCAAACAGGTCGAAGCTGCTTTGGAGAGGTTAGCTCCGTTTTCAGCCAAAGCAAAGCTATATGGCGTTGGGCATGGCCCTTTGGTTCGTTACAGCGTTAGCCGGTTCACATTTGACTATCGCGGCTGGTGTGAACGGCAGCAGGCGCAGGATCTAAATGTCGTGATGTTGTACACCTCTGCCTACGGCAATACAGCCACAATGGGACGAGCCATTAGTAAAGGTCTAATTGAAGCGGGGGCAGCGGTTCAGTCGATTAACTGCGAATTTGCCAATCCAGAGGAAATTACCCAAGCTTTAGAGGACTGTGACGGGTTTGTGATTGGAACTCCCACCCTGGCAGGTCATGCCCCGACGCAAATTCAGACGGCTCTGGGCATTGCCCTCTCCACTGCGGCAAAAACCAAGTTGGCTGGTGTGTTTGGCTCCTATGGCTGGAGCGGCGAGGCGATCGACCTCTTGCATAACAAGCTTCAGGATGCGGGCTATCAGTTTGGCTTTGAGCCGATCCGCGTTAAGTTTAAGCCCACGGAAGAAACCTTGCAGGACTGCGAAACGGCGGGAACAGAATTTGTTCAAGCTTTGAAGAAATCGAGAAAAGTCCGGGCGGCTCGTCAACCCGTTGTAGAAACCCAATCCGATCGCACGGATCAGGCAGTCGGGCGGATTACAGGCTCCCTTTGCGTCATTACCAACCAATCCGAAGGAGCCGATCAAGCCTGGTTAACCTCCTGGGTATCTCAAGCGACTTTTAACCCACCCGGACTGTCGATCGCCATTGCCAAAACCTACAGCGAAGCCCTCCCCAATCCAGGTACGCCGTTCGTTCTGAACATCCTCAAGGAAGGCAGCACCCTGAAGCGGCATTTTCTTAAACCTGCCGGTGGATCTGGAGACGATCGATTTGCTAGCCTGGACACCCATCCTGCCAATAACGGTTGTCTAATCCTGGATGAAGCCCTTGCCTACCTGGAATGCACCGTCAAAGACCGAATGGAATGCGGCGATCATTGGTTGCTGTATGCTGCTGTTGAGAATGGCAAAGTTTTAGAACCTGTTGGCGTAACAGCAGTGCAGCATCGCAAGTCGGGAATGCAGTATTGAAATTGTTCATTCAATTCTGCTTGGCACCATCCGATACTCCGAGTCCATCCCAATTCACTATCATGGAAATATGGAAGCAAAATCCAGTAGCATTTGTTTACATCGACGCTAGTTTGCCAATTAGGAGATCATGTCTGCACCAGTTTTAGTTGAAAAGAAAAAGTTAGCCAATCCTCCCCTACAGCTACATTATTTGGGCGATCGGGTGCTTCGTCAGCCTGCTAAACGCATTTCCAAGGTAGATGATGATATTCGCAAACTGGCGAGACAGATGCTGCAAACCATGTATAGCGAAGATGGAATTGGTTTGGCTGCTCCTCAGGTTGGGGTTCATAAGCAGTTGATTGTGGTGGATTGTGAACCCGATGAAGCTGCAACTCCGGCGATCGTGCTGATTAATCCAGTGATTACTAAATTTAGTCGTGATACCTGCGTGATCCAGGAAGGGTGTCTCAGCATTCCTAAGGTCTTTTTGGATGTGACGCGCCCGGAAGTCATTGAAGTGTCCTACAAGGACGAGAACGGCAGACCGCAAAAAATGACGGCAAAAGGCTTGTTGTCTCGCGTGATTCAACACGAAATTGACCACCTGAATGGGGTGATGTTTGTCGATCGGGTTGACAACACGCTGGCAATGAATCAAGAACTTTCCAAAAATGGATTCGCGACGAATGCCGTTAAACCTGTGCAAGCATAGTCAGTACAACTCCCAGGTTAGGTTAAAGTAGTGAGGTAGCAAGATGGTGTCATTTGTACATTATCTTTGGCTGCCTCTGTTTTTATTTAAGCTGTTCCATTTGTCTTTAAAAATTCTTATACAGCCCAGCCCGTCCCAGTTTAATAGATATTGAGGTATCGATCAGTGACTCCGAAGAGTGGTGTATTGTTAGGAGGTTCTTGTGTAGCCGCCATCGCTGCGGTTGGTTCGATTTTCGAGTTATCGTCGGGAAACCCTCAGCTCGGAACGCTAGCAACTGGGATTATCCTAGTTTTAACGATTCCTTTGACCGGCATCCTGTTTTATGCGGCTGTGCAAGACGCAAAAGCAAATCAGTAACCCATTCTCTACCTCATTGCGGCATCCTTAACGATGACCGAATCTAGCTCTCACGTTACAGTTCTTCGGCAGGTTCCTTCACCAGATAGAACCCAACCCGCGATCGCCTTTCAACCTTATTCCCTCACTTCATCAGAAACCATTCTGATTGGTCGTGACCCCCGTTGTCAGATCATTTTAGATTCGCAAGTGTATGCAGGGGTATCGCGCCAACATGCCCAGCTTTCCCCTGCACCAGCCTCTCCGTCGGGTTGGCAAGTGTGCGACCTGAATAGTGCCAACGGGACATATGTAAATGGCTACCGAATTTACGGTTGTCAAAGTTTGCAACTGGGCGATCGCATTACTTTAGCCCAAGACGGCCCTCAGTTTGTTTTAGAGCTTCAGTCCGTTGCAGCTTCGGGTGGTTTTAATCCTGCTATTCCGCCCTATGGAGCCTCACTGCCCCCTGATGAAGCCTTCTCAACAACTCAATCTCCAGGTCGCCCACTGCCCCGCGTCCCCGCTCCAGATGCTGTCACCTTTAGCCAACTTTTCCCGATCGTTTCCACCGGGCGCGATTTGACCCGCAAAGCCTACCTTGTGCCTGGGGTACTTACGGTCATTTTTGTGGTAGCAATGTTTATCGCTAATGGCCATCCAAACTGGTTTAACGGGTTTTTGGCAGCCTATATTTCTGGAGCTGCTTACTATTTCGTCTATCAACTTTGCGGCAAGCACAAACCCTGGTGGATACTATCCGCTTCAGCCGTAATGACGGCAATTCTGCTTTTAAGTCCTGTCTTGCTGCTGTTTGTGGTGGTCTTTCGCGGCATCTTACCGGGCAGCATCCCCGAAGACCCTTCGTCCGTGAGTATTGTTGAGTTTTTCGTCAATATGCTCTTTGGAGCAGGGTTGATGGAAGAGTTGCTCAAGGCAGTTCCTGTCCTGCTGGCTTACTGGATGGGGCGTTCCCTTCGATCGCCTTGGCGAGAGCGCGTTGGGGTTTGGGAACCGCTGGATGGAATTCTGTTAGGAACTGCCTCAGCAGTTGGGTTTACGCTGATCGAAACCTTGGGGCAATATGTTCCGTCGATCGTCAATGACATTACCCTACAGGCGGGGGCGGGGGCGGGGCAACTCGTTGGGCTACAATTGCTCATTCCTCGTCTTCTAGGGTCAATTTCAGGTCACATGGCATACAGTGGCTACTTTGGGTATTTCATTGGGCTAAGCGTTTTGAGGCCGTCGAAGCGATGGCAAATTTTAGGAGTCGGCTACCTTACAGCCTCAGTACTCCACGCGCTTTGGAATACAACAGGGATAATCAATCCGCTCGTTCTGGCAGCCGTTGGCATTGTTTCCTATGCATTTTTGGCTGCGGCCATCTTGAAGGCAAGGGCACTTTCACCCACTCGAAAAGAAAACTTTGCAACTCGACTTCATCTGCCTTAGAGTACCCATTTAATAACCTGAAGGTCCTGTGAGGTGGGCATCTTGCCCGCCTAATCAGCCAAGCAGAACAGTAGTGCAGGTGATTGAATCCGCAATCCTTCGCTTCATCTTGTCATCTGGGTAAGGTAACTCATTCAGGAACTCGCAATTTTCAATTTCTTTAATTTCTTTCCAGATAAAAACTCAGAGCCTTGCATCGCTTAGACTCTGAGTTAATCTGCTGGGCTATCGGTGTCACCATGAGGCGTATGAATAATTGCATAGCGAGCAATGACTAAGCTCAGCCGGGCCTGCTCAATCTCAGAGAGATCCGTCCAAGAGGCAGAACGAATCGACTGTAGTGCCGACTCTAAAACTTCTGTTTCAGGAGAACGCATGGCAAAGGCAAGCGGACGGGCAAACACCTGGAGGTCATCTTCGCCCCAGTTCGGCAAGCAGTCCTGAACGCACTGTACAAGCTGATCTGCCAGAGACAGGTTCTGGGAAACAACTTGCTGTGCGCGTTGAGCAATGTTTTGCAAAAGTTGCTGGGGAACCCGTGCTGCAAACCGCTGCGCCAGAATTGAACTAAGTGCTTCTGTAGGCAAATCTTCGGTTGAGGCGGGGAAAGCAGACCAAAGCTGTTCCATGCGATCGGACAAAATTCGCCCTTGCTCCGTCAAATCATCCATTGACCATCCCGTTTCCAGCACCTCTTGTTCCAGCATCTCAAAGTAAGACTCTGTTTCAGGATCGGATGGATTAAACGGATAGGAAATGGTTTCTTCCGTTTCCAGTTCTTCCATCTCAAAAATAATTTGCAGTAATTCCAACTCTGCCAGAGCCGGAATTGAAGATACAAGAGGACGTTTGGGATTGTTGGTCATTGCTACTACTCTCCTCGAAATTAAGGTACAAGCCTCATTACTTGACATCTGATAGCTACACTTGCCGCTCAACCAGTTCCGTAATTGTCTATGCGTTCAATCTAAGTTTTTCAGTTCTGGTGCTGGGAGTTTGCTCCCTCAATTACAAATTCCAGTGCTTGCCCACGAATATCGCCAAATTTTAGCTGAGTCCTAGAAACCAGAGCCACTTCATCTCGATGGATTCGTCGCCAGCCATCGGTACCACCCGGCTTAAGCACCCACGTTCCATACCGCGAGATATCTTTTAACCAATAGGTTGACTCATTGCCGCCATTGGGAGAAGAGGCATCCCGGTAAAAAATTTCTGCATGTTCACGAGATATTTCAATGCGTTGCAGGACAACGTCGTTGCTTTCTCCTCGCCCAACCCGCAGCACACCGCCTCGCACCGGCCAAATTCGGGGAGGGGTAGTCAACGATCGCAAATAAGCTGGAGGATTCCGCCCCAACCAACTCACCGATGGATCAGGAATTTCTGTCACCCCTTCTGCCGGAGGGCGAATCAGTTCACCATCGAATTGGGGATGCATATAAAGGACAGGAAGCGTCCAGGCCGGCTGGTTAAATTGATACAGGCTAAGCAGACGCTGGCGTGCAATGGCAACGGCCTCATCAATGGGCGATCGTTGGGCCAGAGCTTTGGCAAATTCTTGAATAAAGCTAACGGCTTCGTGGTTGGCGATCGTATCTCGCATCCCCAACACTGCCGGAACTCCATGATGAATCAGCACCTCAGCTAAGCTGCTGCGAGGAAGTGCCTGTTTCCCGTGACGATCGGATTGTGCCCCCCAGCAGGCATTAAACACCGCCAACTTCACCTGACACCGCACCAAAACATGGGCTAACTCAGTTCCATTAATTCGGGCATCGGGTCGCAAAAACAGCAAGCCGCCATCTG
The DNA here is from genome assembly GCA_003003615.1 of filamentous cyanobacterium CCP2. GTDB lineage: Bacteria > Cyanobacteriota > Cyanobacteriia > Elainellales > Elainellaceae > Egbenema. The sequence continues at coordinate 5,519 of PVWD01000116.1, forward strand.
GAGCTGGACTTCCGTGACCTTCATAAAACAGCACGTTGTAGCTACCCTGTTCCAGCTTTTCAATCAGTTCAGCAGGACTGGGCTGCACCAGCGTTGTTACATGGCAGGGAGCCGGAGCAGACAAATTTCGCGAATTGCCCCCTTCAGCTGCTTGCTGCAAAAGGTGTGCTAAAGCAGCTGCTTCTTGCTCCAAGTTGAGATGGGTTCCCGCCGCCGGACTGCCAAACGATCGGCTAGAACCAAAGTCAGAATCTTGTCCCAAAACCAGCAGAATGTTTAGAAACTGTTCGGAACGCAGGGGCGGCAGTGGGTCAACATCACTTGTAGTGCGGCTAAACAAAATCTGTTGATTATTTAATGACACAGGCTGCCTGGCCGAATTCGACTGCATAATTTCCCAGGGAAGCGTAATCAGCTCTGGATCACGAATTTCCAAACGCAGGCGTAACGGCAGCGATTGCCCAATTGAAATTCCTTGACTTTGGCTCAAGCTAGTAGAAATTGGCCCATCAAACAACCATTGCCACAAACTGATTCCCAAGTGCTGCATGACTCGCACCGTATAGCTTCTCGGTTGCCCACTGCTCTCAACTTCTCCAATGGGCGGTAAGGAAGCAGGAATGTGGGGCACTTCTGCTAAATTGTGTGGTGCAAAAAAGCTTTGCCAAAGCTGCCAGGCTTGATCCAGCGAAACCGTCCACAGGCGATCGTGATGTACATGCCCCCCAGGAAACGGAGCCTCCCACACCCAAATTGCATAGTGTCGAGGTTCAACGGCTTTGAGGCGGTCAATTGCCAAACTTAAGCAAGGATTTGGAGGCATGTAGATCTACAAAGTTCAAAACGTTAAACACACCAATTTTGAGGTTGACGCTAACCCATTCTTATCAGTCTATCTGGTAAGCGGTGTAGGGAATAGGGCAGAAGCAAGCGGATTCCGGCTGATTGCCGAAAGGTTGCATCCCCCATTGGTAGAATGTTTGCTGATGAAATCCGTTGAGACAAAGCATAGCGGGCGCATGAAACACAATTAAACAGGTTCATTTGTGCAGGTGTGCCACATTAAGTATGCCGCATGAAACTTTAATTATTCTTTCAAATCTGGTCGATCGTTTCTGCCAACATAGCCCCTACTTTCAGGTTAGACAAGGAGACTGCCTGGGAGGCTGCTTCAAGGGATATACCTTGAAATTTCATCCCAAGTTGCTCGGCAGCAGATAGCCCAGAGCGTAAGGCTGACTCAATCCGCAATCCACGAGTGTCAAACTTAGCGTGTTTCTGGTCAAAATCGCCATTTTCACGATCGCCACCACCACACCAGTCTCCGCCACACAGGATCGGCAGTGGATAATCTGCTACCACACAATCAACTGGCAGTGGTTGGGTAGCAAAGGCATATCGCCAACGATGGACTTGCAAAACTTCAGGTGCTGCCAGCCAGGATGCCAAAACCGTCGCCCGTTCGAGCAATTGTTGCCCTACCCGTTGCAGATCAGAAGTTTCTAAATGCTCCTTGGCAAACCGAGCCGTACTTTGCACAATCACCGTTGGACAAGGGGCATCTGGACGCTTGCTACTATCGATCGCCACCCAATCTAAATCTGGATCATCTAAAAACGTAACTGCTCGCCAGGGCAAGGAAGTAGCAATTGGTTGTTGTACGGCTGAATATGCAGCAATTGAAGTAATGCAGGGGGAAAACTTGACCGATCGAACCATTGCCACCCGATCAGGAGCCAAACCCTGATGTAGGAGCGGTTCTAATAACGCTAAGGCTTGAGGGGCAGGAATGGTGATCACTAAAGCATTTGCCGTTAACCTGGATGCAGACGGAGCACCTGTAGGTTCCAGAGTCAAATCCCAAGTCTGCTGAGCCGTTGCAGTAATGCCCTTAACTCGTTGACCATGCCAAATTTCTAAACCCGTTCCCAGAAATTTAGCCACTGAAGTAATTCCTGTAGCGGAAGTGAATCGAGGCTGGGGAGAGTCATCTAAATGTAGGATTCCTGAGCGATCGAAAGTATGAATCCTATCTACCCAGGGCTGCAAAATCTGACACTTGCAGAGGCGATCGATTAAACCCTGCGTTAATGCTCCCTGTACCTCCAAACAACGTACCCCGTGATCCGCATGACCACTGGACAATCGCCGCGTTGCCAGCCTTCCCCCTAGTCCCCTCGACTTTTCAACCACAATCACCCGATGCCCCATCTGCCGTAACCGTTGGGCACAGATCAACCCAGCAATACCCGCCCCAACCACAACTACATCAGAATTCACCATGAGTTGATGACTTACTCCTTCAGCCTGACGAACATTCTGTAGAATATTGAACATTAGGGCACAACTTGTCCTAATTCAATTGTCTCCTTGTTCAGGAATAGATTGACGAGTCAGAATAAAGTAGGTTTGAGCAGTGTCCTGAACAGGCACGAGGGATCTACACGCGGGATCCATCGGGATCTATAGAGTCGGGAAAGTCGGAATTTTTAACCTGTAGCGGCGGAGGTGTTGGCGTTGGACGAATTAAGAGATGCCCTGGAATTGGCAACCGATGAAGAGTTACAGTTGCTAACTGAAATTTTGTTCCGCCGCAAATTTAATCCATTAGATTATGTTTACACCCCTGAACCCCTGAGCATTCAGAGTCAAGACCGATGGACTTGGATTGCCTCTTTAGAAGAGCGGTTTCGCTTTTTGGCAGCCGACGGCATGACGATTTTACGGGGTAAAACGGAGCAAGTTAGCTATCGGCAGGTTTTACTTCAGGTTTGCCGCTATTTAAAAATTTCTTACCATCAAAGCTTTTCAACGGCTGAGCTAGAAGCTGAAATTTTTCTTTATTTACTCGATCGCGCTTGGCAAAAACTCCCTGCTAGTGAACGGAAGTTCCTCAACGGCGAATTGCAGCGGGCCCTATCAGAAACCGATCTGGCGACTCAGCTTCCTCCTGCTTATCATAATGACCCGGTTGGCTTGCTGCTGAAGGGTGGAAGTGCCCTTGCCGTGACATCGGTAGTGCGTCCTTTGATTTTGCAAATGTTGGCTCGTCAGTTGGCCATTCAAGCGGCAACCTACCAATTGGCTAAACAAGCTGCCATTAAAGGTGGAGCGGCGATCGCTACCCAAATTCAAACCAAAGTGGCATTGCAGTCTGCCTATCGTGGTGTAACCATTAGTGCTGCTCGGTATGGAGCCGTTCGGACACTATTTACCTTCTTGGGGCCTGCCATGTGGGCATGGTTTTTTGCAGATTTAGGATGGCGGGCGATCGCAACGAACTATGGACGAGTCATTCCGGTGATTTTCACCCTGGCCCAAATTCGGCTAACCCGGACGGAATGCTTCTTTGAACCTGCCTAACTGCGCCAATCAAGATGAAGAAAATTAAGACAAACCCATGAAGGAGGAATGGAGGATCGAATGTCAGAGGCAAAATCGGCTCCGACATATACTGCTCCAACGTATTACACTCGGTTGAATCTACATCCGTCTGCGTCTGTCCAAGAGATCCGGCGATCCTACCGAGAATTGAGCAAGCTCTATCACCCAGACACTACCACGCTTCCAAGTCCGATCGCCACGGAAAAGTTTCATCAAATTAATGAAGCTTATGCCACCCTGAGCAATCCTGAGCGACGGTTTGCCTACGATATAAAAATTGGCTATTCCAGAGTTCCGGTGATGCAGTCGCGGTTGGAGTTAAACCGTCCTGTCTCGCGTTCCCGTAAATATCGTTCGACTGCTTACCTCGACCCGACCGATCGCCCCCTCTCCTCAGGTGAACTGTTTGCCCTGTTCATGATTGGCGTTTCTTTTTTACTCTGCATCGCTCTGGTGTTTTTTGTTGCCTTCACTCGCGGTGAACTGGCGTTGCAACCTGTACCGTCGCCTCAAAGTGAGGATGCGATTGATGCGGTGATTAACAACTTGATGTCTCCATCGGTTTCCCAGTCCTCCCAAAATGGCGATAACCTGCCATCAATGCCTAAAATGAACTAGGAGAACTTTATTTTTCTTAAACTTTGTGTTCATGTCACTCCCGCCCGCCGATACTCCCCTGTACAATCATCCCCTTCCTTCGATTGAAGATTGGCTGCGCTTGAAGGGGTGTCAGCAAGACAAAACGAATCTGCATCACTGGTATGTTCGCCGCCCTGAATGGGAAGCTGAGCTATCGCTGGAAATTGACTCGCTGACCGTGCGCTACGTTGGAGCAGGGGATGGAGGACGCGATATTCAACGATCGTTTAAGTACTCCCTGAGTCGCAAGGATTTAGAAGAAGTCATTTTCTCCGGCCCATAATTCAATTACTCCATGACTGTTATTCTTCACATCACTTCTCAACAACAGTGGGATGCAGCAAAGGCAAAGGGCGTATATGAGTGTGAATCACTAGATACAGAAGGCTTCATTCATTGCTCCAGTCCTTCCCAAGTTGTTTCCGTTGCGAACTTCTTGTTCAAAGGGCAACAGGGTTTAGTGCTGCTATGTGTTGATGTTGATCGTCTCCACTCTGAACTGCGTTACGAGCTAGTTGCAGATCAGCGTTTTCCCCACATCTACGGCCCACTTAATCTGGATGCAGTAATTCAGGTCATCGAATTTTCTCTCAACGACGATGGCAAGTTTGAACCGCCCGCAGTGTTAAACGAGCTGCACTAAACAGCGATATTCACAGATCTATCTGGATTTTGAAAGATGCCTGCACTACGGGAATTAGAAATTTAGGCTTTGTTTGTTGCCCATTACCCTACTCCCCACTCCCCAATTTCCACTGCGAAACAGCAGGCTCCGTGCAGGCCAACAATTTCCCCTGCGAAATCACGTACCGCACACTGGCCCGTCGTCGGATCGCCTCATACTGGCTGTCTGCATTCAACACAATTAAGTTAGCGGGCTTCCCCTCCTCAATGCCGTACTGATGTTCAATATGCAGCGTCTTTGCCCCATTCCACGTCACCATGCTGTAGCAGGCATCAATTTCTGCGGTTCCCGTCATCTGGCAAACGTGTACCGCCATGTTGGCAACATCCAGCATATTGCCTGTGCCTAGCGAATACCAGGGATCTTGAATACAGTCATGCCCTAAGCTGACATTTTGCCCCTGCTGCCAGAGTTCTTTCACTCTCGTTACGCCGCGTCGCTTGGGGTAAGTGTCAGTGCGTCCCTGAAGGGTAATGTTAATTAAGGGATTAGCGATGAAGTTGAGGGAAGTACGCTGCAAAAAGCCCATAAGCTTCAAAGCATAGGCATTATTGTAAGAGCCAAGGGCCGTGGTGTGGCTGGCTGTCACCCGCGCTCCCATTCCAGTTCGGAACGCACAGGCCGCAACCACTTCCAAAAATCGAGATTGATCATCATCAATTTCATCGCAGTGGATATCAATCAACCGATTGTACTGCTGTGCCAGATCAAAAATCTGGTGAACCGATCGCACCCCATCTTCGCGAGTCAGTTCATAATGCGGAATTCCACCAACTGCATCCGCCCCTAAAACCAGAGCCTCTTCTAACAATGCTGCATTTCCAGGACTGCCATACACACCGTCTTGGGGAAATGCCACAACCTGAACCGTGATCCAATCTTTAACGTGATCACGCACCTCTAGCAACCCTTTCAACGCAATGAGATTTTTCTCACTGACATCGGCATGCGTCCGCACAAACAAAACCCCCTGCATCGCCTGTTGCTTGAGGGTTGTGATCGCTCTTTGCTTTACATCCTCCAGAGTCAAATCACGCTTTCGATCGCGCCAAATTTCAATTCCTTCAAATAATGTTCCGCTCTGGTTCCAGCGTGGTTCACCAACCGTTAATGCTGAATCCAGATGAACATGAGACTCGACAAACGGAGGGCTGACAATCTGCCCCTGAAGCTCTAACTCTAGACGAGCCGACTGACCTAAGCTAGGAGCGATAGCAGCAATTTTGCCGTCCTCAATCGCAATATCGACGGTTGCTGAAGATCCAGATGGGTGGAGCAGCTTTCCACGACGCAGAATGGTGTCGTACATTTGGGAGGACATAGACCCGATCGCAACTTGGTACTAGCTATCAGCATACCTCCCACCAAGAAACTGCTGTCTGTAGCATTTGAGAGCTTTGCTCAAAATTGTAATCACGATATGTTGCGATCGGTTTATGACTATCCTGGAAAACTATGGAGCTATAGCCTTATGAACCCCAAACGCTTTGCCGAAAAGTAAGCAATGTGCGTATGGGAATAAGCGATGCATGGAATGCTGAAACAATTCATAAGAACACCACTCGAAGTCCTTACATTCAGCACCAAATTAAATTCAGTCACAATGAATATGTATGCCAAACATATGTATGCTCGGAATATGTATGCTTATCAGGATTGCGTATGTATTCAAACCTATGGGTGGCTTGAGTTATGAATAGTTAGCTAGGCGTAACCATAACCAACTTAGTAATATGCAATCTATTAACCGATGCGCTATTAACCTATGACTAACCTAACCGTATGTAACGTTTTAACCTATGTGTAACTTAAGTATGCGTAACCTATGAGTATGGCTTTATGAAGTAATTAAGTGAACGTAACAAGCTAACAATTGGGCAATATCTATGCAATATGTATCTATGCAGTATGTATGACGTTTTAACTCAACGAACTATCCAATCTATCTATCGATTACTACGCGCCCTTACCCCTTTATTCCTGATCACTTCATCAAAACTTTAAACTCAAGATATCCCTGCTCGAAAGGTCTATAAAACAGGCTAAATCAGTAGATGCTGATATCTTTCCATGCGAAGCCCATGCGGAGCATCACCCATCAGTATGAATTCTTTTCTCCGCAAAAACGGTGACTGAAAATCATACTTTCTTGTGATTTGTATTAGATGTTTTAAGTGATAGAAGAACTCAGATTTTGTGATTAGAGCAGCTTTTAGGTGTGATCTAGATCAAAGTTCATCCCTTTTGCCATAGAGCACGGTTGTTCTACCTACTGGCAATTGTTTGACTTCGTTTTTTTAGGACAGTTCTTTGTTCGTTTTTTCTGCTAGCTGAGGCAATTTGATGACATATCGATACCCTTCTGCTGATGATCCTTGAACGCTGATCCGTCCTCCATGCACTTCAGCAAGCTGGCGACTCATGACCAGCCCAAGGCTTTGGCGAGTCGTTTCAGCCGAATGGGAAGTCTCAACCGTGCGAGAAGTCATTGCATTAAGAGACTTTGATGAGTTATGGCTCAGTTCTTCATCTCCCCAACCCGTTACTACTGCACGATCGCTTCTTGAACTGGTCGCTGTATTTGCTACTACAAGCTGGTTCAACAGTTGGTTTGCAGTAAATTCGGAATGGGGCAACCCTTCACCTAGCCAGGGATGAGAAGTCCAAACCATCAGATTGAGATGGTTTTGCCGTCGAGAAACATGAATCCGCACAATGCTTTCCGGACTGGCAGACTGCATCACACTGAAGACCAAGTGATAGAGCATCTGACGCACTTTATCTTTGTCTAACAACCAAATGCGCTGTCCTGGCTCTACAGTTAGCTGAATCTGCTGATTCTGTCGTTGTGCAGCTTGATTGAGCGTAGCGGCTACTTGCTGACACATCATTTCAACGTCGATCGGGTTTAGCGTCAGGCAAGATGCACTGTCATCTAAGGAACCCAGTTCCATGACTTCGTTGACCAGGGAAGACAGATATTGCCCACTGTTGTGAATAATTTCGATATATTCCTTTTGTTTTTCTGTCAGTGAACCGTAAATGCCCTGGCTCAAAACCTTTGCCATCCCCAAAATCGAGGTGAGGGGTGTGCAAAGCTCCTGGGTCATTTGAGAAATTAGGCGAACCTTAACAGACGGTAGTGGATTTTGCGGAATCGTGGTCTCGCTGGCAGATTTTCCTGACGATTCCCTGGCAGATTCGCTGGCATGAGATGAAGTAGGCGTGGATAGGGATTGCATATGGGTAAGGATACGGTTTCGCTCAAATTCACTGATACTCCAACGAGCAATTAACTGCAACATTTCAGCTTCTTTACTCGTAAAACTGCGGGGAGCCAGCCCCATGACCGCTAATGCACCGAGACAGTGCCCGTTCGATGCCACCAAAGGCACACCGAGATAAGAACGAATTCCATAACGCTGTGTCAGCAAGCTGCTGGCAAATGAAGGCTCGGCGGCGGCATCAGAAATCATTAGCACCTGCTGGCTATCCACAACATGGGTACAAAACGACTCATGATGCGGTAATTGCCGAGAAGAGGCTAACTCATTCATTAACCCAATTCGGGACAATCCAACGGCTGCTTTAAACCAAAGCCGATCGCAATTTAGCAAGCCCAAGGTGCAAATGGGTGCATCTAAGATATGGGCGGCTGTTTGAGTTGCTTCATCGAAAATAGGAACACTTTCGAGTTCTAGTAATCCCAAATTTTGGAGTGTATGTAGACGCTGCTGTTCATATTCTGAACCAGGCATTTGATCAAGGCGACAAAACAATCTCGCTTCAGGGCTTATCATTCTAACCCCTTCTCATTCCCTAAACTAGGCTTCCAAACAGATGAATGTGTTAAGCATTCTCTCTATCCAGAGTTCCCTGCCTTCATGCCCTTCAAACAAAATTCAGGGAAGATGATTAAACTTCAGCATTTTCAAGGCTTTGAGGAATAGAACACGCCCGATCAATTACCGTGAAATTACTAGCTTAATCGATTAATTTGTGTATTTTTAGACTTGAACAGCCTGTGCAAAATTAGCCCTGTATGGATTGGGGCAGAGTAGCCTTATCAGTGCAAGTTTTCTATTGAACAAGGTCTTGAACGATGTCTCTTTGCTAAGCCGATCGCGAAGATAAATTTTGGTTGAAATTACTTTGGCTAAAATTGCCCTGTTGAAGCCGATGCATATGGTGGAAGAGTTGCCAGCAATACTGTTCTGGCAGTCCACAGGTAACGGCACCCCGTAGCACGACGTTAAAGTACCAATCGTTGGGGGCGTGTTCTTCGACCAGTTTTTCAACGACAGTATAGGTGCGGACATGACGGTAGGTATGGCCATTGCAGTCTACGCTAATTGTTTCATGGCAATAGCCCTCTTCCCGCTCATCCAGCCGATCGCTCAATCGATAGGGCAACCGATACAGTACGCCTTCCACAAAGGCAGCAGGATCTTTGACAATATCTAGCACCCCACAGTTACGCAGACGCGACTTACGAAAAAAGCCTAATCGATAGCCTCGCAGCGTAGCAGGGCCAATAACGTAAGGATGGGTACGCTCTCCCAGCGATCGTTTCAGGTCTACCGGACACATGCAGGAGCCATAAGCAAAATAGTAGAACGTTGGTTCGGTTTGATGAAGTTGAGCAAGTTCGATCGGTTTCGTTAGGGTCTCAGTTGAGGAAGGACTTGCTGGTAAATTCATGGCTCCTTGCAGAATTGTCTGATGAGGGTGAACGCAAAGCTAGGGTAATTTCATTTCTTGCAGCACCATCCAAAGGCATTTGCAAATGGTATGGTTACTTTGCTGTTATTAACAACGCATTCTAGCAGACAAATTCCAGTTAATCACCTATTCCGAGAGGAAAACCGTAGATTTAATCTTACCTCTATTTTAGTCAGTGGTGAGTGCTGCTAATTCTGGTTCTTTGTCCTTCTCTATCCCTTCAACTTGACACTTTCTTTTGATATGACAGGTTCACCCTCTCTCTTCAGTATTCCTGCCTGTGCATGGAGCCGTGCGATCGGGCAAGGTTGGACTCAGCCCTATACCGTCCGTTATCCCAGCAATATTGACGATGGGCCATGGCACGGTATGCCCTTAGGCGGATTGGGCGCAGGTTGTATTGGGCGTTCTCCGAGGGGCGACTTTAACCTCTGGCACATTGACGGGGGGGAGCATGTGTTTCAAACCTTTCCCGCTTGCCAATTTAGCGTGTTTGAACAGGTGGAGGGAAACCACGAGACTCAAGCCTATGCCCTATGTACAGAGCCAGCAGCAGAGGGGAGTTTGGCAGCGTGGCAGTGGTATCCAGCGAGTCAGGGAGATGGGGAGTCGGGAGTCGGGAGTCAGAAGCAGGGGGATGAATTCAAAATCCAAAATCCAAAATCCAAAATTCCTGATGCGGGTGAATATTTGGCATTGTATCCGCGTAGCTGGTTTGTGTATCGGAATGTGTTTCAGGCGGATCTAGCTTGCGAGCAGTTTTCGCCAATTTGGGCAGAAAATTATCAGGAGAGCAGCTATCCGATCGCCGTATTTGAATGGACAGCCCATAATCCGAGCGATCGTCCTATCACGTTAAGCATTTTGCTGACCTGGCAGAACATGGTCGGCTGGTTTACCAATGCCTTGAAATCACCGGAGGTCAAAGTCCGAGATGATGGCAGCCCGGTATATGAGTATCAGCCGCGTTTAGGGGAGAGTGCAGGAAACTTTAATCGATGGGTTACAGATGGAGGGTTGGCAGGCTGTGTGATGGATCGGGCAATTAGCGATCAATCGGCACCTAATCAGGAAACCGCTGAACCCATGGAAGGAATGGGACAATGGGCAATTCTCACCAACTCAAATGCAGGGGAAGTTTTTTACCATACCCGCTGGAATCCGATCGGTTCTGGAGCAGAAGTTTGGCATTCCTTTGGGCAGGATGGTTCATTACCCAATATGGAAGATGAAACTCTGGCAGGAGAAGACGAACAAATTGGGGTGGCACTGGCGGTTCGGTTTACCCTGGCTCCAGGCGAAACGAAGCAAATCCCTTTTTTCCTGGCATGGGATCTACCCGTGACAGAGTTTGCAGAGGGCGTGAAATATTACCGTCGCTACACCGACTTTTTTGGGCAGAGTGGCAAAAATGCCTGGACGATCGCCCAAACAGCTTTTCAACACTACAAAACCTGGCAACAGCAAATCCAGCAATGGCAACAGCCCATTCTCGATCGCGATGATCTGCCCAACTGGTTCAAAATGGCGTTATTTAATGAGCTATACGACTTAGCCAGTGGTGGAACCCTATGGAGTGCGGCTACGGAACAAGATGCGATCGGGCAGTTTGCGGTGTTGGAATGCCTCGACTATCGCTGGTACGAAAGTTTGGATGTGCGACTGTATGGCTCTTTTGCCCTGCTGATGCTGTTCCCAGAATTGGACAAAGCCGTGCTACGAGCCTTTGCCAGAGCAATTCCGGCTGAAGACCCTCGCACCCGCACGATCGGCTACTATTACACGATCGGCAAGCCCAGCCCAGAAGCCCTCCGTAAAGCCAAAAACGCTACTCCCCATGATTTAGGGGCTCCCAACGAGCACGTCTGGGAAAAAACCAACTACACCAGCTACCAGGATTGCAACCTTTGGAAAGACCTCGGCAGCGATTTTGTCTTGCAAGTCTACCGAGATTTTGTCCTGACGGGCAGCACGGATGACGAGTTTTTAGCCGACTGTTGGCCCGCCATCACCGCCACGTTGGACTACCTCAAAGCCTTTGACCTAGACAATGATGGCATTCCTGAAAACTCTGGTGCCCCTGACCAAACCTTTGATGACTGGCGGTTACAGGGGGTGAGTGCCTATTGTGGTGGATTGTGGATTGCGGCATTGGAGGCAGCGATTGCGATCGGGGAAAGGGTAGGGAGTCGGGAGCCGGGAGTCGGGAGTCGGGATTATGCTCGATCGGTGAGTTTTGATCCCCAAACTCAAATTTCTGTCTATCAGGATTGGTTGGAGCAGGCACGATCGGTTTATCAGGAGAAGCTTTGGAACGGAAAGTATTACCGACTGGACAGTGATAGTGGTTCAGATGTGGTGATGGCGGATCAGCTATGCGGGCAGTTCTATTCACGGTTATTGGGCTTACCGGATGTTGTGCCGATCGACTGTGCAAAATCAGCCCTCCAAACGGTTTATGAATCCTGCTTCCTCAATTTCAACCACTGGATTAAACAAACCTCTTCCACTCCCCACTCCCC